>NZ_RZSA01000035.1:0-14482 GCF_003998075.1 Mesorhizobium sp. M2A.F.Ca.ET.037.01.1.1
GGATGCGTCTCGGCATAGGCGAGCGCCAGCGTCGAGCCCCAGGAACCGCCGAAGACCAGCCATTTGTCGAAGCCGGCCATCTCGCGCAGGCGCTCGATGTCGGCGACGAGATGCCAGGTGGTGTTGGCTTCCAGCGAGGCGTTGGGCGTCGATTTCCCGCAGCCGCGCTGGTCGAACAGGATGACGTCGTAGAGCTTCGGGTCGAACAGGCACCGGTGCTTTGGCGAGATTGTGCCGCCCGGGCCGCCATGCAGGAACACGGCGGGCTTGGCGCCCCTGGTGCCGCAGCGCTCGCAATAGATGGTGTGGCCGTCGCCGACATCGAGCATGCCCGACTCGAACGGCTCGATCTCGGGATAGAGGCTGCGCAAGGAACCACTGTGGATCGTCATAGTTTCAAGCCCTGCTGCGGCCAGTTGGCCGTCTCGTGGTCGGGGTGCTGGAAGGAGATGATCTGCTCCTGCCGTCGGTAGAAATCGGGATCGTCGAGGATCGGCGCCTCGAAGATCTTCTCCACCCAGGGCAGCCGCACCGCGTAGTTGACCTGGATCTGCGGCGCGAGATCGGAGCGGTCGTCGAACGCGCCGATGGCGATCTCCAGCGCGCCCGGCTGGCGGTAGGTCAGCGGCGTGCCGCAGCGGGCGCAGAAGCCGCGGTCGATGTTGACCGAGGACTGGAAATAGGTCGGCTCCTCATGGGTCCATTCGACGCCGTCCTTCGGCACCGTCACGAGCGCGCCGAAGAAATTGCCGAACTGCTTTTGGCACATGCGGCAATGGCAGATGGACGGGCGTCCGAGCTTGCCGTGCACGCGAAAACGCACGGCGCCGCACTGGCAGCCGCCGGTTCGAACTTGATCGGTCATGGTCTTTCCTCCGGCGGCCATTGGTCGGTGTCGTGGTCTGGATGCTGATAGGAGACGAGCTCGGCGAGGTAAGGCGCAGAGGCGATATCGGCCATCGTGTCCTCGGACGGCAGCTTGGGGATGCCGTCGACATAGGGGAGCTTCGCCTCCGTCCCCCACTGGATGGTCGGCGCGATGCCGGTCGGGTCATCGAAGGTGGCGATCGCCAATGCGATACCGTCGGGCGCCTCGAAGGTCAGCGGCGTGCCGCATTCGGCGCAGAAGCCGCGCCAGGCGGCGTTGGACGAACGGAAGCGTTTCGGCTCGCCGCGCGTCCAGTCGAGCGTGGCGCCGCGCACCGACACCAGCGGCAGGTAGAAATTGCCGCTCGCCTTCTGGCACATGCGGCAATGGCAGACCGAGGCGTCGCCCAACGCGCCTTCGACGCGGAAGCGCACGGCGCCGCACTGGCAGCCGCCGGTGTAGATCGGCCTGTTGTCGAGGCTCATCGCTCACTCCGTTTCATGGGCTGCCTTAGGGGCTCATTCCGGGTCATGACAGACCGCCTCGACATTGTTGCCGTCGGGATCGAAGACGAAGGCGCCGTAGTAGTTCGGATGATAGTGCGGACGCAGGCCCGGCGCGCCATTGTCCCTGCCGCCGGCGGCAAGCGCTGCCGCATGGAAGGCGTCGACCTCAGCGCGGCTGCGCGCGGTGAAGGCGATGTGCTGGTGATCCTTCGGCTTCTCCTTGCCGGCACTCACCCAGAACACCGGCCGGTCGCGGCCATAACCGCCGACCTTGGCGCCGCCGGTGTATTCCTCCGGCACCATGTAGAGCAGCGAAGCCCCCAACGGCGCCATCGCCTTGTCGTAGAAAGCCTTCGACGCGTCGAAATCGAAAACGGTGATGCCGAGATGATCGATCACAGGACGAGCTCCTCCCTTGGTGGCGCGGCGGCCAGCCCGGCCACGATGACGATGTGCTGGCAGACATTGTCGATAACGCGGATCACGTCGTCGTTCCAGAAGCGCAGGATGGTCCAGCCTAGAGCTTCAAGCTTCGCGGTTCGCGCGACGTCGGACGCCGAAACTTCGGCAAGAGCGTGCTGAGAGCCATCAATCTCGACGATCAGCTTCTTGCTGGGGCAGGCAAAATCGACGATGTAGCCAGCTATGGGCATCTGACGCCTGAACGCCATTCCCATCAGCCTATCAGCACGGACCTCATTCCAAAGCTTCAACTCGGCATCGGTCATCGCCTTGCGCATCTTGCGCGCATTGCCGCGATTGGCGGGAGATACCCGATGATGAGTCATTGCGAGGCCCCCCTCTCTGCCCTGCCGGGCATCTCCGCCTCAAGGGGGGAGATCAGCAGCTTCGCCGACGGCGCCCAATCTTCAACGTTGACGGTTGGCGAAAGCCCAGGCGACATCCAATCTCCCCCCTTGAGGGGGAGATGTCCGGCAGGACAGAGAGGGGGGCCTCGCTCCAACCTCTCCCGTATGGAGGCATCCACCTTCACCGCTTGATCTCCCACGTCGTCACACGCGCGCCGGTGACAGGATCCTTGCCGTCCTTCAACTGCACGCCCTGAGCCAAAAGCTCGTGGCGGATGCGATCAGCCTCGGCCCAGTTCTTGGCAGCGATAAACTCCAGACGATCCGCGATGGCCTTGGCGACCGCCGTCTCGTCCACCTTGGCCGCGCCGACGTCGAAGCCGAGGAAGGCCAGTGCCGCTTTCAACGAAGCGGCGGCGGCATTGCCACCATCGCCGCCAGCCTCGACCGCCTCGCCGGCAAGCTGCGTCAGCCGCTGGAAGGCGGTGTAGGTGGCAAGGTCATCCGAGAGCGCTTCCACCACTTCGGCCGGCAGGTCCTTCGCGGCCGCGGGCGCAAGATCGGCCGCGCGCTTCCATTTGCGCAGCGTGTTTTCCGCCTCCTCCAGCTTGCGCACGGAGAAGTCGATCGGCTCGCGATAGTGCGTCATCAGCATCGCCAGCCTGAGCACCTCGCCCGGCCAGGTGCGGCCGCCGAAGGTCTCGGTCTCCAGCAATTCGTGGATCGAGTAGAAATTGCCGAGGCTCTTCGACATCTTTTGGCCTTCGACCTGCAGGAAGCCGTTGTGCATCCACACGTTGGCCATGACCTTGGTGCCGTGGGCGCAGCGCGACTGGGCGATCTCGTTTTCGTGGTGCGGGAAGATCAGGTCCAGCCCGCCGCCATGGATGTCGAAGACCTCGCCGAGATAGGCGGCCGACATGGCCGAGCACTCGATGTGCCAGCCGGGCCGGCCCCTGCCCCACGGGCTTTCCCAGCCGGGCTCTTCCGGGCTCGACAATTTCCACAGCACGAAATCGCCGGGATTCTTCTTGTGCGCGTCGACGGCGATGCGCGCGCCGGCCTGCTGCTCGTCGAGATTGCGCTTGGAGAGCTCGCCATAATCCGGCATCGAGGCGGTGTCGAACAGCACCTCGCCGCCGGCGACATAGGCATGGCCGCGCTCGATCAGCTGGCGGATCAGCGACAGCATGTCGGCCTTGCCGTCGGCGCGGGGTGCGACGAACTCCGTCGCCCGCGGCTCGTAGGTCGGCTGCAGGCAGCCAAGCGCGGCGACATCCTTGTGGTACTGGTCGGCGGTCTTTTCGGTGACCTTGCGGATCGCATCGTTGAGCGACAACTTCCCGGCCGCGATCTCGCCGCCGAAGTCTCGCAGCGCCCTGGCGTTTATCTTGTCGTCGACATCCGTGATGTTGCGCACATACGTGACGTGCTTTTCGCCGTAGAGTTGGCGCAACAGGCGGAAAAGCACATCGAAGACGATCGCCGGCCTGGCATTGCCGATATGGGCAAAGTCGTAAACGGTCGGGCCGCAGACATACATGCGCACGTTTTGCGGGTCGATCGGAACGAACGGTTCCTTCGTCCGCGTCAGCGTGTTGTAGAGGCTGAGGCCCTTCGATGGTTCAGACATACGTGCCCTTCCGATCCCTTAGACTTGGATGGAGCCTTGCCTGCGCCACGGCGCAAAACAGGCTCCAGCCTGCTGGCCGGGGCGTTTTTTCCGATCTGGGGAAAGATGAGGCGAAAACGTCCGGACCAGCGCGAGGCTAGCCAATAATGCAAATGCCACAAATGGCGAAAGACGTTTTCATGGCCGGCTTTATCGCGCCGGCGGGTGTTGCCGTCAAGTCGCTCGGCTTAGGAAAGATGTCGTTGGATCACAGGTAAAGACCTGGCGAAACATTTTATTAAACATGTCGGCACAGTGATGAAACATTCGCCGGCTAGACCGCCCGGTGTCACGATTTGGACGGAATCAGCCGCCAAACGCTGAACACGAAACCGTTACCAGGGAAGAGAATCATGGCTCGCAGCAAGCAGGAACAGATCCGACAAACGCAGCCCGCGCTGGCCAACCACTACCGCGCGATCGGCCCGGCGGCCATCGTCGCCGCCCTCCTCCACACCGCGAAGAAGAAGAAGCCCGCGCAGAAGATCGTCTCGCCGCGCGCCGCCTGAAACGGCGCGACCGGCACGGTCTCCGACGATGGAGACGGCGGTGACGAGGGCGCCACGAGCGCCCTGGGGATGAAGGCCCCAAAGCAGCCTTTCGGGCAGGCAGCCTTCTGTTGGATGGTTTGACGCAATTCCGAACGGAAAACCGTTCCACACTTTTCCTGGAATTGCTCTAAAACAAGCTCATCTGGTTTTCGTCCGCGCCAGGCTTCTGGCGCCTGGGCTTTTCAACTTGCGGCGAAACGATGCCGCGCTCCTGGATCTCCGGCCCGGTGTTGGCGACCTTGTTGACCAGGTCGGAAACCGGTATCGCCTCGAAGAAATCGGGCTCGGCGGGCTTCAGCAGATCGAGCACGTGGCGCGGCTCCTGCGTGCGGCAGTCGAGCCAGCGGGCGAAGTCGCGCTCCTCGATCATCACCGGCATGCGATCGTGGATATGGGCGATACCGGCACTGGCCTCAGTCGTGATGATCGCGCCGGTGTCCATCTCGGAACCACCGGGCTCGGAGTAAGTCTCGATCAGGCCGGCGAAGGCGACCACGCCGCCGCGGCGCGGGCGGATCCAGTAGGGCTGCCCCTTGGCCGAACCCGATTGCTGCCATTCGTAGAAGCCCGATGCCGGCACAAGAGCGCGGCGGTGGCGCATGGCGGTCTTGAACGATGCTTTTTGCAACACGCCCTCGGAACGGGCGTTGATGAGCAGCGGAAACGCCTTGGTGTCCTCGACCCAAGCGGGAATCAGGCCCCAGCGCACCAGCATCGCCTGGCGGTCCGGCAGGTTGGACCCGGGTTCCCGCGGCGGGCCGGCAAGCGCCATCAGCACCGGCTGTGTCGGCGCGATGTTCTAGCGGGCCGGAAATCCCTCCAGTTCGGCCAGGCCGAGGAAGGCGGCGGTCTGGTCCGGCGTGGCGGTCAGGGCAAAGCGTCCGCACATGGATCTGGGCTTTTCGAGTGACGTGCCATCAAAAGTGGCGATGGAACCGCCACGCCGCAACGGCTAAAGCTGGATTCGCCCAATCGGTCCACAAAAGCCTGCAGAAGGATCGGCACGCATGGAAAAGCGCAAGATCATACCGGCCGTTTCGGTCGCGGTCGTGCGCGACGGCACCGTGCTTCTGGTCAAGCGTGGGCGGGCGCCATCGCAAGGGCTCTATGCCTATCCAGGCGGCAAGGTCGAACCGGGCGAAACGCTGGCGGAGGCTGCCGCACGGGAGTTGCGGGAAGAGACCGGACTTGAAGCCATCGACTACCGCCCGCTGCGCGACATCCATATCGACGGCAGCGGTGAAAACCACGCGGTCGACTATCTGCTGACGGTGTTCGGCGCCGCCTATGCCGACGGCGAACCAGTGGCCAGCGACGATGCCGAGACCGCGGCATTCTACACGCTGGCGCAAATGGCTGACATGCCGCTTGCCGATGCAGTGCTTGAGGTTGCGGTAGCGTTGCTTAACGATTCGCACAAGTAGCTTCGAGAATGCAACGCCATGACTTCAGACGTTTGCGCTGCCCCTCACCTGCCTGCCGGCATCCTCTCCCCGTATAGTGACGGGGAGAGGGACGCTGTCGCCAGCGATTTCGCCAACCGCCAACTGGCAGGGAATGCGCCAGCGCTGCACCATGCCCTTTCTTCCCGTCACTATACGGGGAGAAATGCCCGGCAGGGCAATGAGGGGCGGCGCCAACCTGGACAAGTTGAATTCCAACGGGCAAAGCGCTTTCATCCGATGGCCAATGCCAACAGCCTCACAGTCGCCTTGTGGACAACGAACTGTTCGATCACATAAGTCTATGACCCGCGCTTCCCCTCTTCTCGCCGCGTGCCTCGCTGTCGGCATCGCCGCTTCGCCGGTTCCGGCGCGCGCCGCCGAGGCGCCGTTCGAGCCGGGGCTGATGCGGCTGGCGGAAGTGCTGGGATCGCTGCATTTTCTGCGCAACCTGTGCGGTGAAAAGGGCGACCAGTGGCGGGTCGAAATGGAAAAGCTGCTCGAATCGGAAAATCCGGACCCTGACCGGCGCGCGCGCTTCATCGCCTCCTTCAACCGCGGCTACCGCTCCTTCAGCGGCACCTATACACGATGCACGCCTTCGGCGACCGAGGCCATCGCCCGCTACATGAAGGAAGGCGAGACGCTGTCGCGCGACATCGCTTCGCGCTACGGGAACTGAGGCGGCTCGGGCCGCCAATACGTTTTGCCCAGATTTCTTGCGACAATTGGCGCCAATGTGATGTGCCTTATTGTCTCCTGTCCCGCTCTGGTGCAATCATCTGTTGCGGTTTCGCAACAGTATTAATGAAACGTTAGCGCGCGATTGCGGAATTAACTCAAACTGAAGGTTTTGATGCCGCAAGCCGGCCTAATCGGCTAAGCTCGGCATCGATTGAGCGCAGTCTCGCCGACAATGTGAATTTCGACCCTAAAAATGTCGTATTTACAATGACTTACTTGAGACTGCGGACGAACTGACAGCCCAAGCCGGATCCACTGTTGGATCGCCGCTTGCAGTAAGGTGGACATCGCAATGGAACATGGTGTCAGCGACATCGACGCATTGGTCAGGGAAGAAAAACGCCTGACCGCCGTTGAGAGCCACAGCGAGGCATGGGCGGAAGGCCTGTCGGCCGGCATCGAGCCGGAAATCATCGCCGAGGCGGCGTTGGAGACGGCTTTCGGCGAGATGTTGCGCGCCAATGGCGAGACCTCGGCGCTGGCGCTGCTCGACCGCATGCGGGAAAAGGTGATCGCCGGCGCCTTCGAGCCTGAACGGCTGAAGCACTGAGCGTTTCACGGAAACGGCGAACCACTCTATCTCTTTGTTTTTACGCAATTCCGGACGGAAAACCGCTCACACTTTTCCTGGAATTGCTCTAGTCATCTGTTTTGACAGCGACTTTTCGACAGTGACTTTTGACGAGTGCACGCCGTTTGGGCATCATGCCCATGCGCTTGACCATTCAAGGCGCCGCCCGGATCAGGCCGGGGAACAATGGAGAGGCAAGCGGTGAGATTTTCGATGTCAGGCCGGCCGCGCGGGCTGACGCTCAACATCCTGATCGCCGCTTCCTGCCTCGCGCTGCCTTTGTGCCTCGCCAGCACGCCTTCCTACGCACTGAGTGAGATCCAGCGCGAGGACCTGCCTTCCCCGGTGGCCCCGCCAGCCGACAGCGACAGCGCCGCGCCTGGCGCGACCGTGCCGATGCCGGAAGCGCCCGGCTCCAAGCCTTCGGACAGCGGCCAGCCGGCAGACGACACCGACAAGTCGGAGCCGGAAACGCCGCCCGCCAATGGCGGCATCACCAGCCCGCGCGCCGATCCGGACGCGCCGCCGCCGGCGGTCGTCTACGACCTCAACACGCTTCCTGAACCGGTCAAGCGCATGCATGGGCTGATCATCGAGGCCTGCCGTACCGGCGACATCGAGAAGCTGCGGCCGCTGATCGGCAAGGGCGATTCCATGACGCAATTGTCGCTGGGCGATATCGACGGCGACCCGATCACCTTTCTCAAGGGCCTCTCGGGCGACGGCGACGGCCAGGAGATCCTCGCCATCCTTGAAGAGGTGCTTTCGGCCGGCTATGTCCATGTCGACACCGGCACGCCGCAGGAACTCTATGTCTGGCCGTATTTCTTCGCGCTGCCGCTCGACAAGCTCGATGCCAGGCAACGCGTCGAATTGTTCAAGCTGGTCACGGCTAGCGATTATGACGACATGAAGCAGTTCGGCGCCTATATCTTCTACCGCGTCGGCATCACGCCGACAGGGCAGTGGCTGTTCTTTGTGGCCGGGGATTGAACCCCTTAGACCGGCAGCGCCTCGGAAAATTCCACCGCCCTGCCCTGGCCGGGTGTCGCGATCTCACCTTCCCACATGACGCGATTGCCGCGCAGGATGGTGCCGACCGGCCAGCCGGTGACCTCCCTGCCGTCATAGGGTGTCCAGCCGGCTTTGGAGCCGGCCTGGGCGTTGGTGATGGTCTCGCGCCGCTTCATATCGACGATGGTGAAATCGGCATCGTAGCCGGCGGCGATGCGGCCCTTCCTGGCCATGCCGAAGATGCGCTGCGGGCCGTGGCTGGAAAGGTCGACGAAGCGCTGCAGCGTGAGCCGGCCGGCGTTCACATGGTCCAACATGATCGGCACCAGCGTCTGCACGCCGGTCATACCGGACGGCGAGGCCGGATAGGCCTTTGCCTTCTCGGCCAGCGTATGCGGCGCATGGTCTGATCCCAGTACATCGACGATGCCTTGATGAATGCCGTGCCAGACGCCGTCGCGGTGGCGAGCCGCGCGCACCGGCGGGTTCATCTGGATCAGCGTGCCAAGCCTGGCATAGTCGTCCGCCGTCAGCGTCAGATGATGCGGCGTCGCTTCGCAGGTCGCGACATCCTTGTGCTGCTCGAGGAAGACGATTTCTTCCGCGGTCGAGATGTGCAGCACATGGATGCGCGCGCGCGTCTGCCTGGCGATGCGCACCAGGCGCTCGGTGCAGCGCAGCGCCGCGATCTCGTCGCGCCAGACGGGATGCGACGACGGATCGCCCTCGACGCGCTCGCCGAGCCGCTCGCGCAGACGGAATTCGTCTTCCGAATGGAAGGCGGAGCGGCGGCGGGTGTTGCGCAGGATCGAGGCGACGCCTTCATCGTCCTCGACCAGAAGGTCGCCGGTGGACGAGCCCATGAACACTTTGATGCCGGCCGCTCCCGGCAACCGTTCCAGTTCGCCGACATCGCGAGCATTGTCGCGCGTGCCGCCGACCCAGAAGGCGAAATCGCAATGCATGCGGCCGGTTGCGCGGCGTACTTTGTCGGCCAGCGCCGCCTCGCTGGTGGTCAAAGGATTGGTGTTGGGCATTTCGAAGACGGCGGTGACGCCGCCCAGCACTGCCGCGCGAGAACCCGTCTCCAGATCTTCCTTGTGCTCCAGCCCCGGCTCGCGGAAATGCACCTGACTGTCGACGACGCCCGGCAGGATGTGCAGGCCGGTGCAGTCGATGGTCTCGCCGGCCGAGGCCTGGCCGAGATCGCCGATCCGCGCGATGCGTCCGCCCTTCACGCCGATGTCGCGGCGACCCTCGCCGTCATGATTGACCACGGTGCCGCCTGTCAGGATGAGGTCGAAGGTGGTTGCCATGGCCAGGTCCAATCTCTTGCGGGGGGAGTGTGGCCGGCTTACGTAATGGCCGAACGTTTTGCAAGATCAGGCCGACTTCCCTCATGCCCTTTACCCAGCTCAACGACCGCGCGCTCATTACCGTGTCAGGCCCCGATGCCGAGCATTTCCTGCAGAACATCCTCACCACCGATCTCGATACCCTGAAGCCCGGCGAGGCCAAGCCCGGCGCGCTGCTTTCGCCGCAGGGCAAAATCCTGTTCGATTTCCTGATCTCGCGCGCCGGCGACAACGGTTTTCGGCTCGAATGCCGGGCCGACACCGCCGACGATTTCGTGCGCCGGCTGGTGCTTTATCGGCTAAGGGCAAAGGCCGAGATTGCCAAGCAGGATCAGGTGGTTGTCACGGTCGCGTGGGGCGATGATTCAACCGCCTCATCTTCCGATTCAACGGCGCTTGCCGACACGCGTTTTCGCGACGTGGCGGTGAGGCGCACTTATGGCGGCGGGGCAAAGGACGGTGGCGATCCTGATGGCTGGAAAGCCGTCCGCATCGCCAACGGCATCGCCGAAAGTGGCGCCGACTACCAGCTTGGCGACGCCTTCCCGCATGACGTGCTGCTCGACGAAACCGGCGGCGTCGGCTTCAAGAAGGGCTGCTATATCGGCCAGGAAGTGGTCTCGCGCATGCAGCATCGCGGCACCGCACGGCGCCGGGTTCTGATCGCATCGGCTGACGGCCCCCTGCCCGCTTCGGGAACCGAGCTTACCGTCGCCGGCCGGCCGGTGGGCGCGCTCGGCTCGGTTGGCGGCAGGACCGGACTTGCCATTGCCCGCATCGACCGGGTCAAGGCGGCGCTCGATGCCGGCGAGGCGATCCTGGCGGGCGAGGTTCCGGTGACGCTCGCGATTCCCGCCTGGGCGAAGTTCAGCTTCCCTGAAGGCGCGGCCAGCGCGGAGGAGGCCTGATGGCGGCCGACCGGGCCGGCGCGCCGCCGCGCGCCTGGCAACGCATGCTTTCGGGACGGCGGCTCGACCTTCTCGACCCCTCGCCGCTCGACATCGAGATCGCCGACATCGCCCATGGGCTCGCCCGCGTCGCCCGCTGGAACGGCCAGACCAGCGGCGACCATGCCTTCTCCGTCGCACAGCACTCGCTGCTGGTCGAGGCGCTCTATGGCGAGTTGGCACCGCGGGCCACGGCGGAGGCGCGGCTCGCCGCGCTGCTGCACGATGCGCCGGAATATGTCATCGGCGACATGATCTCGCCGTTCAAATCGGTGATGGGCGGCTCCTATAAGGATTGCGAGCTGCGCCTGCAGCGCGCGATCCATCTGCGTTTCTCGCTGCCGGCGGAGCTCGCCGCCTCCTTGCGCAAGGACATCAAGCGCGCCGACCAGATCGCCGCCTATTTCGAGGCAACGCTGCTGGCCGGCTTTTCGACGGCGGAAGCGACCGAGTATTTCGGCCGCCCGCGCGGCTTCTCCGCCGACCGCTTCGACCTCACGCCCAAATCCGTCACTTGGGCGCAAACGGCTTTCCTCAAGCGTTTCAAGACACTGGATGCCATGCGCCAGTCTTCGTTCGTCGCCAATTCGGCCATTTGAAAGAACGCTAAATTAACCGGCTACCAGGACAGTATAGCGTTCGGTCACGGTCCGAAGGCGTGCTCATGCCTGGCGTTCATGTCAAGACGGCTTCCACCGCCGGCAAGCGAAGAACGCCCGCTATCGGTCCGGCACGGCGGATTGCGAACGAATTACGGGCCCAGAACGAGCGTTTCGCGGCCGCCGTCGAGAACATGTCGCATGGGCTATGCATGTTCGACGCCGATGAGCGGATGATCATCTGCAACCGCAATTACATCGATCTCTTCCGCCTCGACGCCAAGGTGGTGAAGCCTGGCATCCGATACTTCGACATTCTGCAGCACAGCGTCGATGTCGGCGTCGCCTCGCAAAGCGCCGAAGAACTCCATGCTATCCGGAAGCCCTATATCGACGGCGCCAAGCCTTCGACCTACGAGGAAGTCCTGTCCGACGGGCGCATCATCGTCATTTCCCATCGGCCCATCGCCGTCGGCGGCTGGGTTTCGATCTATGAGGACGTGACCGAGCGGCGGCGAGCCGAGGCGGAGCTGAAGGAGCAGCACCGCCGGTTCGACGCTGCTTTGGCCAACATGTCGCAGGGCCTGTTGATGTACAGCGCCGAGGGCCGCCTGATCGTCCGCAACCAGCGCTTCCTGGATCTTTGCAACGCGAAGGCTGCCGATTTCACGCTCGGCATGACGCACCGTCAGATGCTGGAGAAACTCGTGGCTCTCGGCATCTTCGTGCCTGTTGAAGTCGACATAGAGGTGGAAAAGGCGAAGGCGGCCCTGGACGCGGGCCAGCCGCGCTCGAGCTATCGCGAACTGGTCGACGGCCGAACGCTCTTCGTCCTGCGGCGGCCGCTCGCCGGCGGCGGCTGGGTGGCGACCTTCGAGGACGTGACCGAGCGGCGCCGCGTCGAGGAGCGCATGACGCATCTTGCGCATCACGACACGCTGACAAACCTGCCCAACCGCTCGATGTTTCGCGAGAAGCTGGACCAGGCGCTTGGCGAGGCCAAGGCCAAGCCGCTGGCGATCCTCTCGCTCGACCTCGACCGCTTCAAGGCCGTCAACGACACGTTCGGCCACCCGGCCGGGGACTGGCTGCTGAAATGCGTCGCCAAGCGGCTGCAGCATGCCGTGCGCGGCAGCAAGGACGTGGTCGCCCGCTTCGGCGGCGACGAGTTCGCCATCATCCAGTCCGGCATCAAGAGCGCCGCCGACGCCGAAAAGCTTGCCAAGCGCATCGTCGAGATCGTCGGCAAGCCCTATCGCGACAAGGGACGCGAAATGCATGTGGGCGTGAGCCTGGGCATCGCGCTCCATCCCGGTGACGGGCACGATGCCGACACGCTGCTCACCAATGCCGACATGGCGCTCTACCAGGGCAAGAGCGAAGGTCGCAACGTCTATCGCTTCTTCGAGCCGGGCATGGATGCCCTGATGCGGGAGCGCCGCGCGCTTGAGGCGGATCTTGAAGCAGCCGTTTCCAAGCGCGAGTTCGAGCTCGATTTCCAGCCGATCCTCAACATCGGCTCCGGCGAAATTGTCGGCGCGGAAGCCCTGATGCGCTGGCGCTCGCCATCGCGCGGCCTGGTGTCGCCGGAAAACTTCATCGCCGCCGCCGAGGAGACCGGACTGATCGTGCAGCTCGGCGATTGGGCGCTTCGCAAGGCTTGCAGCGTGGCCGCCCATTGGCCGCCGGAGATGCGCATGGCCGTCAACGTCTCGGCCGCACAGATCAAGAGCGGCGGCTTCGCCCGCAGCGTGATCTCGGCGCTCGCCTTTTCGGGCCTGCCGGCCAACCGCCTGGAACTCGAAATCACCGAAACAGTGATGATGGACGAAAGCGACGCGGTGCTGAGGACGCTCAGCCAATTGCGCGGTCTCGGCGTGCGCATCGCGCTCGACGATTTTGGCACCGGCTATTCCTCGCTCGGCTACCTCCGGCGCTTTCCAGTCGACAAGATCAAGATCGACCGCTCCTTCATCCGCGACCTCGACAGGCGCGACACGGCGGCGATCGTGCGCACCGTGATCGGTCTCGGCGCCGAGCTCGGCGTCATCGTCACCGCCGAAGGCGTCGAGACCGAAGCGCAGCTCGACATGCTGCGCAAGGCCGGCTGCGGCGAGGCGCAAGGCTATCTCATCGGCGTGCCGGCCAAAGCGGCCGACATGAGCCGGCTGCTGCGTTCGCCGGCGCTGCTGCGCCAGTCAGTCTGATATATATGCGCTGTCTCACTGACGCGTCGGTCGCTTAGCGCAGCGTCTCGTTGTACTTCTCGTGGAAGCTCACATAGCCGGGCTCGACCACTTTGAGATGGCGCTCGATCAGCCGGTGGAATTCCGGCAGCTGGTGGAACGGGACGCCGGGATAGGCGTGGTGCTCGGCATGGTAAGGCATGTTCCAGGCGAGCTTGCGCACGAAACAGTTGGTCAGCGTCGTGCGGGTGTTTTCCAGCATGTTGGCGACGAAGGGACAGCGGCCGTGCTCGGCGAGCAAATAGAGCCTGAGGAACGGTTGGCCGAGCAGCGCGGGCACGATCCAGACAGTGAGCAGCACCGACGCCTTGAACCACACCGCGAGCGCCAGCAGAACGAGATAGAAGGCGATCATCGCCCGCGCCTCGGCCTTCACCTTCGGCAGCCCCTTCGGCGGCACGTAGCTGTCCCGGCAGCGCCCCATCGCATTGGTGTAGAGCGTCTTGAAGTGGCCCCACCACACGGGCAGCCCTGAGACGTGGACGATGTATTGCCGCATCGTCTCGGGCTTCGGGAAGGCCAGCTCCGGATCGTTTTCCGGATCCTGAGTGAAGCGGTGATGGGCGAAATGGAAGTAGCGGAACCAGTCCGCCGGCAGCGCGATCGCCAGGCTGCAGAAGCGCGCGACCACATCGTTCAGCCATTGCGTTTCGAATGCCGTCCGGTGCACGGTTTCATGCAGCAGGGTGAACAGGAAGATGATCAGGATGCCCTGGGGCAGCATCAGGACCGGCCAGAACGGCACCTTGGCCGCGATCAGCGCGCCAAGGACGGTGATCGCCCCGAGATGGAGCGCGAACTGGACAAGGCCCGGCCCATCCGATTTGCCGGTCAGCCGCCCGCGCTCCTCATTCGTCAGCGAGGCGATCACCTGGCGATGGTCGACGGTTTCGTGATGATCGATTGCGTTCATGAGTCACGATACTCTAGAAAGAAACCTTTCGAAAAACGAGGATTTCTGCGAAATAGATAAGATCACCTTATCTTTCGGATTGCCATGGTCGCCCTTCCCTCCTTGCGTGGACTTCAGGCCTTCGAAGCGGCGGCGCGCACAGGCAGCTTTGCCGCCGCGGCGGAGGAACTGTCGATCTCGGCAGCGGCCGTTAGCCAGCTCATCCGCACCGTCGAGGAGCAGATGGGACGACAACTGTTCCACCG
>NZ_RZSA01000360.1:0-5904 GCF_003998075.1 Mesorhizobium sp. M2A.F.Ca.ET.037.01.1.1
TCGGCTGCACGGTGGTGTCGGTCCTCGGACTGATCCGGGGATCACCTGGCGCGTGTCGGCCGGCTTCATCGCCCCGGTCTTGACCGCAAGGCTGAGTCTCGCCTGCAACAGCGCCACGATCCGCTCCTCGCCCATGCGGCTGCGCCAACGCGTCATCAACGAGCGGTCGAACGGCAGCGTATGGCAAAAGAACGTCTCCCGGTGAGATACTGGAAATAGGGGTTCTCCACCCAGCGCTCGCACAGCACCTCGTCGGACAGGTTGAAGGTGTGCTTGAGGATCGCCAGCCCCGCCATCAGCCGGGTCGGCAGCGGCGGCATGCGGGGGCCGTCCGAATAGACCGCGCCAAAACGCTCCTCCAGCATCGGGCAGTCGATCGCATCCGCCAGCCGCACCAGCTCGTGCTTCATGCTGATGATCTGGTCGAGCCTGGAGCGGAACAGGTCCTGCTCTCCCGTCTCGCGCTTCTCGCGTGGCCCCGACATTCGCCGTCCCTCGATTCGCCCGCCGCCGGCCGAGCGAATCACGTTTCGGTTACAGCGTCTATGAAGCGCCCCGCCCACTTGTCTGATTCTAGGAAGGCAGACTATGTACAAAGGGCCGATTCAATTTGAATTCTAGAACAATCGTCATGCCACTCCATATGTAGCAAACCATTTAGTATGCGAAGGATGCGACACTTCCCGCTCTCGGGACTGGTCAACATGAGCTGAAAAAGGAAGGCTGCGACTTCGCAAAGCCCGGCGTGAGACTGGGCTGCTTGCGGAGCCGTCATGCCTTTGATCATCTTGTCGCAAAAAGAGCTGCCGCTCACGACCGCATCGCTCTCGGCGAATCAAAGAGCACGGAAAACGTGTATCGGATCGGGCACACTCACCATCGTAAGCTGCCATGACAGGTCGAATGTTCGCAAGTGCGACCTCGGCAAGCTGCGAGGTGGCGACCTTTACGTACAATGGCGTTGTGTTGATGCTTCGGTGCCCTAGAAGATCGACGACCTCGTTGACCGGCCTTCACTGCTTGACGAGCTGGGTAGCAAGACTGTGGCGCAGGAGATGCGCACCTGCGACTCGCCCGAGTTCAACCCCGCCATGTCGCAAACGCGCATTTGAATGCTGCCACGGGCGGCGTGAAGGACAGGAACAGATACGGACTATCCACCTTCGGTCGAGCGCGCAGGACGTAGTCGGCGAGCGCGGCGCCGGTCTCCTCGAGCGGCGGCGCCACCCGATCCCGCTTGCCCTTGGTGCGCCGGACCGATACCTCGCCAGCACGCCAGTCGATATCCTGCAGCTGAATGGCGCGTAGCTCACCGTTGCGAATGCCCGTCGTGGCGAGTAGCAGCAGGGCTCGATCGCGGATGTCGACGGGCGTCGTTGCGCCGATCGCATCGATTGTCGCCGAAGGTCATCCCATGAAGACGCGGCGGCAAATGCGCCAAACCGCTTTGATGGGTCCGCGGCTTCGGTGCCGGCGAAGCCCTCCGCCTCTACCTGCTGGCCATCCAGGCCCAGAAGCAACTGGTCCTCGGGCAGGCCCTCCGCCCTTGGCCCGAAGCGATAGCGCTGCAACTCCTTGATGATTTGGCGGAGCCTCTCATTCTCCGCACGCGCGGCCAGAAGCATCGCCTGAAGCCAAAACCTCGAGGCGTTGACGGCTGAGCACGTCCTCGCTGCTGTCGAGCATCCGCTGTCGCTATCGGCCACCACCTCCCGCCAATGAGGCGTCCTTGGAACGACGCGGCCGAGATCCTGTCATGGTGGCCTTCGGATGTGAGAAGTCGCCGCCGTGCGCGTGATGCCAGGGCTCGCTTGGCTTGACCACGGCCCTGTCCGAAGGCAGCCTGTTCCAGGCGTTCGCCATGGCCCCTAGTGCAGCAGGTCCGTAAGTTCGCGCATGCGCAGAATGTGCGGGAGTGGCCGGCGCCGCGTCCTTCGTCACTGAATGGTTTGTGCCGCCGGCCGACAGATTAAGAGGGGGCGAACTCACCGCCGTTGACATCGATGATGGCGCCGTTAATGAAGTCGGAATCCGAGCGAACAAGAAACTTAATGACGCGGCTGATGTCTTCGGGCCTGCCGAGCCGGCCGATCGGGATCCGCGCGAGTGCAGCGCGGTTTCCGGGCCTCTCGGGCGGTCCCGTCATATTGCTTAAGACACGGCCAGGGCAGATCGTGTTCACCGTGATACCAAGCCCGGCGTATTCGCTCATGATCGACCGGGCGAGCCCTGCAAGCGCGCTCTTCGAGGCAACGTAGCTCGCTCCGGCGATCTTCGGCTGCGTACGCGCCGCGAGTGAACTGATCAGGACGATACGGCCTTGCCGGGCTTCCGCCATACCGGGCAACACCTCGCGGCAACAGAGGAAGGCGCCCGTGAGGTTCACCCGGATAACATCATCCCATTTGGCAAGCGGCATATGGCCGAGAGCGACACGCTGATCGTTTGGACCTTTCGGCGAGTAGCCAGCATTGCAGACAAGCGCGGATACCGTTCCCCACCGCTCGCGGACATTGGCGAAGAACCGGCAGACGCCGCGTTCGTCACGGAGGTCGACCGTGTCGGCGTGGATATTCCAAGCTGGAAAACGGGCGCGTAGATCGACAGCGGCAGCCTCCACCCGCTCTCTCGTCTGGCTGAAGAAAGCGCCGCGCCAGCCAGCGTCGATTAGATGCGCGACGGTCGCAAACCCGATCCCGGTTGCCCCGCCGGTGACGACCGCAACGCCCATTGATTTGGTGTTTTCTGTCGTCATCAAACGGAACCCACGTCGCGCACGACGTTCTGGTCAACCGCGCCGCCGAAAAGGGAAAGAGCAGGATGGGCGTTGGGGGCGGCGACGACCTTGACTAGCCACGGCCTTTCAGAGGCGAGCGCCTCGAGAGCAGGCCCTATGTCGTCCGGTACCCTGACGACGGTCGCGCCGCAACCGCACGCCCGGGCGATTGCTGCGTGGTCGACTGGAGCGAAATGGCAGGCGCTCGTACAGGGTCCTAACGGCATTGCTTCGGCATGCCTTTGGAAGCCGAGCACGCCATTCTTTAGCACGATTACGACGACGGACACGCAGTTGCGTACCATCGGCGCGGCGGCGCCACAGGTCGATGTGTTGGAGGATTTGACAAAGAGCGTTGATCGTGACCGCAGCATGGACCACGAGGCACAGCGCCTCGTAGGTGCAACCGACCTCGGTTGGATCGACGCCGATATGGATGTTGCACGCGCCAGGCGTGATCTGGCGCCAACTGTCTGTTCCATTCTGGTTGGTGCGCGTTCCGACAGGCTCGCCTTGAAAGCCTCCGGAAGTGATGGCACGAGGATGGCCGCGGGCGGCCCGTTTTGGGTGGTAACCACTGCAATCCTGCTTAAGACGCGTTCAAAGTCGTCTGCCATGGCGCCCCCCATCTTCTCCTGCCGGTAGGCGAGCTGGCGGGATGCCAATCGTACCGCAGGCGAGGAGGACGGCAGACGGCAGGCTCTGGCCAAACAAGGGCTTCAACGCACGCGCGATCGCCTGTGCGACGGTTTCTTCCATGATCTAACCCGTGATAGTGTCGAGGAGCGCCGCGCGCTGAATTAGGAAGCGGTCGAAAGCATTTGCGACGAAGGCGATCTCATCCTCCCCCATCGGTGTTGAGAGGCAAGCGGCGGCCGCTTTGGGCAGAATGATGCCTTCCGTGGCGAAGAAGCGAGTTAATTCCGTCATCACGGCCACCTCCTGTAGGGTAAGGAAACTTTCTCGGAACTCTCGCGGCGGCTTGCGCCGCGGGTGAAGGCGAAAGAGGGAAGTGGCTCCAGTGACGCTGAAAGGGGCGCCGTGCCGCGCGATGATGCGTTCGAGCCCGTTTCGCAGTTTGTCCCCCAGCCGCTCGAGGTAATCGAAGGCAGCGCGGTCGAGGGCTTCCATCGCGGCGAGTCCTGCTGCCATCGAGAGCGGATTGGCTGAAAAGGTGCCGCCCTGCGGCAGAGCAGGACCGCCTGATGCGGCCTCGAAGACTGCCATCACCTCGCTGCGGCCTCCGATCGCGCCGATGGGGAGCCCGCCGCCAATGATCTTGCCGAGCGCGAAGAGATCGGGGGCGAGCCCATAGAGCGCAGAGGCGCCTTCGTAACCCTGTCGGAGGTTGAGAACCTCGTCGCTGATAACAAGGATACCGTGACGACGGGCCGTCTCTTGGATGGCGGATACGAAATCCGGCGTGGGCGAAATGAGCCCACTGCGGCTCGGCATGGGATCAACGAGGACGGCTGCGAGACGCCCTGCATGTTCCGTGATCAGCCGGCGCGCGCCCTCGGCGTTGTTGAAGCGCAAAATCACAACGTCATCGAGCACAGCTGGCGGCATGCCGCGATAAGAAAGAGTGGGCGCGGGATGTTCGGGATCGCCCCACGTTTGAGGCGTTGCAGCCTGGCTGACCTCGACCCAGTCGTAGGCGCCGTGATAGGCTCCCTCGATCTTGGCAATGGCGGGACGTCCCGTGAACGCCCGCGCCGCCTTAATCGCAAACATGACCGCCTCGGTACCGGTATTGACGAAGCGGATGCGGTCAAGATGCGGAATTCGGGCGCAGAGAAGCTCAGCAAGATCGATTTCAATCTCGGTCGGGTTGGCGAAGCAGCATCCGCTTCTGAGCTGCTGCGTCACGGCCTCGATCACGGGCGGGAAGGCGTGGCCATGGATGAGGGTCGTGAAGTTGCCGTTGAGGTCTAGGAGACGACGGCCATCAACGTCGACAAGAAACGCACTCTCTCCGTGATGCATGTAGCGGGGAATGGGATCGCGCTCGATAGTGATCCGCGTGGTGCCGTCCGGGAAAACCCTGCGCGCCCGGCCGAAAGTCTCGGCAGAACGGGGTCCGACGAGCGGAGGGGGGGGCAGGGCTGGTTGCTCTAACACCGCGGCTATCCTCTTGCTGTGGCCTGGGAATTACTCGCGCGACATAGCCGCCGCAAAAAATCAGAAGACAATTGTCCACCGCAGATAAGTTCAATTGCCTAGAGGTTCCCAGAAACAAAATTAGGTATCATTCACTTTGCGACGACCGCACTTGATTTTGCACTACAAGTTTCCTCTTCAATAGCTTCCCCTGGTGCGGCGACTTGAGGGGCTGATGATTGTCTTTGTTCACGGAAATGGAGAGATCGACCAACTGATTAAGTTCACCGCACGCTGAATTATCGCCTCGGTCCGGACACGGTCGGGTGAAGCGGCTATGACATGTCCCATGCGATCTCGATAGTCGCCTTTCCTCACGATAGGGGTATTGGGCTCGACACAAAATTGCACCTCTGCGACACCCGGTACAGCAGCAGCCTGACTGCCGCCATGGATCCAATCGACGATGCCATCACGGTCAGGAATTAGGACCCGGACGGCCACAATGTGTGAATGCCTTCTGCGCAAATCCCATTCGTGGCCGACGGCAAGCTTGATGTGTTCGGTGATAAGATCGACTCCATAAGCCAGCCGAACCAATTGAGAACCCGTCCCGCCCAAAAGTCGCGGATTCACTTCAATGACGACAGGGCCAAGCTTCGTCCACCGGAGTTCAACATTCGTGGGACCCCAGCCAAGGCCGAGAATTCGCAAGCAGCTCAGCGAAACGTCGGCGATTCGCTCGTGCTCGTCATCTGTCAGCGAGGCTGGCTGGGTGCCGCTATGAAAGACGAAATGCGGTGGGGGGCCGTAGTCAGCGGCGGCAATCGCAACGACCTCATTTCCCATTATCTGAGCGATATAATGCGGACCATTCGCGTATTCTTCAACAAGTATCCTCGGCGAAGATCGCCAAATGTGCTTCCCACCCAATAGGTAGGTGGTATGTTCGGCTAACTCATCGACGGTGCTGCATAATCGCACACCGATGCTGCCGCTGCCTATGGCTGGCTTCAGAATCACCGGCA
>NZ_RZSA01000361.1:0-5903 GCF_003998075.1 Mesorhizobium sp. M2A.F.Ca.ET.037.01.1.1
ATGTCGACCGCGGCCTTGGCGTCGCCGGATAGCGGTTTCGACAGGCCTGCGCCAAAGAGCGCGTCGACGACCAGCGAACCGTCTTCGGGCGTGAGGGCCGACAGCGGTCGCCGCTCCAGGGTGCAGGCGGCAGCCGCGAGCGCGGCGTCACTGCCTGGCCGCGGTTCGCCCAACGCCCACAGAGCCACATCGACGCCAGCCTCGGCCAACAGCCGCGCCACGACATAACCGTCGCCGCCATTGTTGCCGGGGCCGCACAGCACATGCGCCCTCTTCGCGCCCGGGTGGCGCGCCAGCACCAGGGTCGCGACTGCTTCGCCGGCGCGTTGCATCAAACCGTAGCCGTCGAGCGGCCCGGCCGCGATCGCTAGTCTGTCCGCCTCGGCCATTTCGGCCGTCGATAGAAGTTCATTGCGCATGGGATTGCCGATCTCCGTGCGATCAAGCATTGTCCAGTTTTCGGTTCGAAGCAAACCGCCGCGGCCGCGCATCGTTTGCAGATGCGGCCGCATCCGACAGGGGTCCGATTGCTATTTGCGCTTCCTGCCCATTTTTTATGCAGGATTGAGGAGGGGCGATGTATAGGGTTTGGGCGTCCATGCCGCATCCGGCGCAGCGGATGACGCGAATTTGCATCCGGGCCCGATGCGGAATCGAAAACGCCCTGTACCTATTCTTCCCCCCTGGATTGGCACGGTTCGTGCTAGATGGAGGCGCAAGCGGGGTACACAACCCGTCTTCTTGGCAGTGGAGGCCATTTTTTACATGAAAAAGATCGAAGCGATCATCAAGCCATTCAAGCTGGACGAAGTGAAGGAAGCGCTTCAAGAGGCCGGGCTGCAAGGCATCACCGTCACCGAGGCCAAGGGTTTCGGCCGTCAGAAGGGGCATACCGAGCTTTATCGCGGCGCCGAATATGTCGTCGACTTCCTGCCCAAGGTGAAGATCGAAGTGGTGCTCGGCGACGAAGCCGTTG
Source organism: Mesorhizobium sp. M2A.F.Ca.ET.037.01.1.1 (assembly GCF_003998075.1). Lineage (NCBI taxonomy): Bacteria > Pseudomonadati > Pseudomonadota > Alphaproteobacteria > Hyphomicrobiales > Phyllobacteriaceae > Mesorhizobium > Mesorhizobium sp. M2A.F.Ca.ET.037.01.1.1. Next base: position 977 of record NZ_RZSA01000361.1, read on the forward strand.
AAGGCGCCATCGAGGCCATCCGGAAAGCGGCGCAAACGGGCCGTATCGGCGATGGAAAAATCTTCGTTTCCAACATAGAGGAAGTCGTGCGCATCCGTACCGGCGAGACCGGTATCGACGCCATCTGACGCCCTCCATCTTTCTGCAACGTCATCATCAAAAACACGTCATCACACAGGGATACATGACATGACGACAGCCAAAGACATCATGAAGCAGATCAAGGACAATGATGTGAAATTCGTCGACCTGCGCTTCACCGATCCACGCGGCAAGCTGCAGCATGTGACGATGGATGTCGTCGAGGTCGAGGAAGACATGTTCGCCGATGGCGTCATGTTCGACGGCTCCTCGATCGCTGGCTGGAAGGCTATCAACGAGTCCGACATGGTGCTGATGCCCGACACGGATACCGTCCACATGGATCCGTTCTTCGCGCAGTCGACCATGGTCATCCTGTGCGACATCCTCGATCCGATCTCGGGCGAGGCCTACAATCGCGATCCGCGCGGTACCGCCAAGAAGGCCGAAGCCTACATGAAGTCGGAAGGCATCGGCGACACCATCTATGTCGGCCCCGAAGCCGAGTTCTTCGTGTTCGACGACGTGAAGTACAAGGCAGACCCCTACAACACCGGATTCCGTCTGGACTCCACCGAACTGCCGTCCAATGACGACACCGACTACGAGACCGGCAATCTCGGCCACCGCCCGCGCATCAAGGGCGGCTACTTCCCCGTGCCGCCGATCGATTCCGCCCAGGACATGCGTTCCGAAATGCTGACCGTGCTGGCCGAGATGGGCGTGCGCGTCGAGAAGCACCACCACGAAGTCGCCGCCGCCCAGCATGAGCTCGGCATCAAGTTCGACACGCTGGTGCGCAACGCCGACAAGATGCTGATCTACAAGTATGTCGTGCACCAGGTCGCCAATGCCTACGGCAAGACGGCCACCTTCATGCCGAAGCCGGTGTTCGGCGACAACGGCTCGGGCATGCATGTGCACCAGTCGATCTGGAAGGGCGGCAAGCCGACCTTCGCCGGCAACGAATATGCGGGCCTGTCGGAAACCTGCCTCTATTACATCGGCGGCATCATCAAGCACGCCAAGGCGATCAACGCCTTCACCAACCCGCTCACCAACTCCTACAAGCGTCTGGTGCCGGGCTATGAAGCGCCGGTGCTGCTCGCCTATTCGGCGCGCAACCGCTCGGCTTCCTGCCGCATTCCGTTCGGCTCCTCGCCGAAGTCGAAGCGCGTCGAGGTCCGCTTCCCCGATCCGGGCGCGAACCCCTATCTCGGTTTCGCCGCCATGCTGATGGCCGGCCTCGACGGCATCAAGAACAAGATCCATCCCGGACAGCCGATGGACAAGGACCTCTACGACCTGCCGCCGAAGGAGCTGAAGAAGATCCCGACCGTCTGCGGCTCGCTGCGCGAGGCGTTGCAGAACCTCGACAAGGATCGCGGATTCCTGAAGGCCGGCGGCGTCTTCGACGACGATCAGATCGATGCGTATATCGAGCTCAAGATGGCCGAGGTGATGCGCTTCGAAATGACCCCGCATCCGGTCGAGTACGACATGTACTATTCTGTCTGACGACCGAACTTCTCGGCATCGGCGACAAAGACGGACCCCGGCGTTTCGCCGGGGTTTTCGCATGGGCAGTCCATTGGAGGGCTTTCCGCAAACCCAGCGTAGCCATGCAGCATCCGGCCGGTCCGCCACTGCAGAAGCAGCAGTCACGCCAAAGTGGTCGCGGCGCTCAATCGCCTGGCGTTGCTGCCGTTGACGGCGGCGGCAGGCGAAACATTCCCGCCGGTTGTTTGCATGCAAAAAAGCCCCGGCGAAGAACGCCAGGGCTTTCGACAATTGAAACTTACGCGGCGCAGGCGAGGCCCGCGCCTGGATGATCAGGCGGCGGCCGAAACGGCGTCGGTCGAAACCTGCGAGATCGTCTTCAGGATCTGCGAAGCGATCTGGTAGGGGTCGCCCTGCGAGTTCGGGCGGCGATCTTCCAGATAGCCCTTGTAGTCGTTCTTGACGAAGGAGTGCGGAACGCGGATCGAGGCGCCGCGGTCGGCGACGCCGTAGGAGAATTTGTTCCACGGCGCGGTCTCGTGCTTGCCGGTCAGGCGCTTGTCGTTGTCCGGACCGTAGACAGCGATGTGATCCATCAGGTTCTTGTCGAACTGCGCCATCAGCGCCTCGAAATAGGCCTTGCCGCCGACTTCGCGCATATAGGCGGTCGAGAAGTTGGCATGCATGCCCGAGCCGTTCCAGTCGGTATCACCCAGCGGCTTGCAGTGGAACTCGATGTCGATGCCGTATTTCTCGGTCAGACGCAGGAGCAGGTAGCGAGCCATCCACATCTGGTCGGCGGCCTTCTTGGAGCCCTTGCCGAAGATCTGGAATTCCCACTGGCCCTTCGCCACTTCGGCGTTGATGCCTTCATGGTTGATGCCGGCGGCGAGGCAGAGGTCGAGATGCTCCTCGACGATCGTGCGGGCGACATCACCGACATTCTTGTAGCCGACGCCGGTGTAGTACGGGCCCTGCGGCGCCGGATAGCCGCTCTCGGGGAAGCCGAGCGGACGGCCGTCCTTATAGAAGAAATACTCCTGCTCGAAGCCGAACCAGGCGCCCTCGTCGTCGAGGATGGTGGCGCGCTTGTTGGAGACATGCGGGGTCACGCCATCGGGCATCATGACTTCGCACATGACCAGCACGCCATTGGTGCGGGCCGGATCCGGATAAACGTCGACCGGCTTCAGCACGCAGTCGGAGCTGTGGCCCTCGGCCTGGTTGGTGGACGAGCCGTCGAAACCCCACAGCGGCAGCTGCTCGAGCGTCGGGAACTCGGCAAACTCCTTGATCTGGGTCTTGCCGCGCAGGCTGGGGGTCGGGACATATCCGTCGAGCCAGATATACTCGAGCTTGTATTTGGTCATTCCAGTGCCTCTCGTTGCTAGGACGCCGCAAGCGACGTCAACGCATGGCCGGGCTTGCCGGCCTGCCGATGGTTAAAAAGCAATTCGTATGCCACTCCGCCGTCGGCGGGTGCGGCAAAATGGTCGCGCCAACACGTGGATTTTGCTCAGCCGCCTCAATAATGCGCTCTGATCGCTCAATCGAGATTTCTGCATAAATAATTGGCAAATATTGATCTTTTTGTAGGCATATTGCCTAAACGAATCGCAGAACCTATCTTGCTTGCTAAGTTTAATCGGCAAGCCTCAAGACAAGCAAGGAGGTCGCCAATGCAGGTCATGCAACCGCGTCCGTCGGCAAAAATCCTGATGTTCCCGCTGGCAGGGCGCAAGTCTGCCTCAAATTTAGGCGCCAAGGCGAAATTCGCGGCAGAGCTTGCGACGCTTCGCGGCGAGCACGCCGACTTTGACGGCTGGTATCACGAAGCAGCCGTCGAGGAAGAAAATCAGCGCAAGAGCTGATCGCCCCTTAGGTTTTATGGACGAAAAAGCCCGGCGCGATCGCTCGCGCCGGGCTTTCTTTTGGAGCAGATGACCGAGGTCAGTCCTTGGCGTGCAAGTCGGTGCCGAGCGTATCCCTGACGAAGATCATGCCGATGATCAGCGACATCGCCGCGATGATCACCGGGTACCAGAGACCGTAGTAGATATCGCCCTTGTAGGCGCTGAGCGCGAACACGGTCGCGGGCAGCAGGCCGCCGAACCAGCCGTTGCCGATATGGTAAGGCAACGACATGCCGGTGTAGCGGATGCGGGTCGGGAACATCTCGACCAGGATCGCGGCGATCGGCCCATAGACCATGGTCACGAACAGCACCAGGATGAACAGGATGCCGATCGTCATCGGCCAGTTGATGGCCGCCGGATCGGCGAACATGGCGAACGCGCCGCCGCCCGGTATGGTGTAGACCGTGACTTCCGTCGCACCGGCCGCCTCGTCCTTGGTCAGGACCTTGTCGGCGATCGCCTGCTCGGCCGGAACGGTGGCCTTCTCGCCGCCGCGGATCGTGGCTGCATCGAGCTTCAGTTCCGGATTGGCCGCGATGAAGGCGTCGAGCTTCTGGTCCGCCACCTTGGCCGCGGCGCGCTTCAGCGGATAGCCGCCGTCCTTCAGCGCCATGTTCACCGCCTTCTGGAAGACCCCCTCCTTGGCCTTGGCCTGATCGCCGGCGGCAACGGCATCATAAGACTCCACCGTCTCGTTGCCGATCTTGACCGTAGCCGCAGTTCCAGGCGCGGCCGTCGTGACGACGTCGTATGGCACCGAGTTCTTGGTCAAGAACGAGGTCGCGATATCGCAGGATGTCGTGAACTTCGCGGTGCCGACCGGGTTGAACTGGAACCTGCAGTCGCCGGGAGCCGCCGTCACCGTCGCGCGGGTGTTCTGCTGGGCGGTGGCCAGAGCCGGGTTGGCGGCCGAGGTCAACGCCTTGAACAGCGGGAAGGTGCAGACGATGCCCAAGGCCAGTCCGGCCATGATGATCGGCTTGCGGCCGATCTTGTCGGACAGCCAGCCGAACACGACGAAGAAGATCGAGCCGATGGCAAGCGCGATGGCGATCATGATGTTGACCGACTGGGCGTCGACCTTCAGCACGTTGGTGAGGAAGAAGAGAGCGTAGAACTGGCCGTTGTACCAGATCACGGCCTGGCCGGCGGTGAGGCCAAGCAGCGCCAGAAGGGCGATCTTGGCGTTCTTCCACTGGCCGAACGCCTCCGTCAGCGGCGCCTTGGAGCCCTTACCCTCGTCCTTCATACGCTGGAAGGTCGGCGACTCCGACAGCGACAGCCGAATCCAGACCGAAACGGCGAGCAGCAGGAAGGAAACGATGAAGGGAATGCGCCAGCCCCAGCTTGCATAGGTTTCCTTGCTGAGCGAGGCCTGCACGATCAGGATGACGATGAGCGACAGGAACAGACCGAGCGTCGCCGTGGTC
>NZ_RZSA01000362.1:0-5890 GCF_003998075.1 Mesorhizobium sp. M2A.F.Ca.ET.037.01.1.1
GGTTGATCTCGAGGATCGGCTTGGCGGCCTTGTCGAGCCGGCCGGCGGCGTTGAGCAGGCGCTCGAACTGGCGGTCCGGGCCATGCTCGGGCGCGACCAGGCAGACGGCGCTTTCGGTCAGCCGGTCGGAGGCCTTCACGTCCGACACCTCGTCGCCGAGCGTCGTCTTCACGAAGGCGAGGAACGCCGCGATATCCGACGACGTCTCGGCATCAGGCTTGGCCGCGTCGTCGGGCAGCGGGATATCCGCAAGCTCGGCCGCGCCCTGCGTCACCGACTTGAACGGCTTGCCGTCGAATTCCGGCGTCATCGTCACCCAGAAACTGTCGACCGGGTCGGTCAAGAGCAGCACCTCGATACCGCGCGCGCGAAACCCTTCGAGCTGCGGCGAGGCCTCCAGCCGGGCGCGGTCGTCGCCCGCCATGAAGAAGATCGCCTTCTGGCCTTCCTTCATCGCGGCGACGTAGTCGGCAAGGCTGCGCCAGCCTTCGCCCGAAGCGGTCGAACGGAAGCGGGCAAGCTTCAGCAGCTGTTCGCGCCGCTCGTAATCCTCATAGAGACCTTCCTTGAGGACGACGCCGAAATTCTCCCAGATCTTGGCATAGGTTTCGGCGTCGTTTTCGGTCGTCTTGGCAAGATCGCCGAGAACGCGGTTGGTCACGCCCTTGCGGATCGCGGCGAGCAGCGGGCTTTCCTGGATCATCTCGCGCGAGACGTTGAGCGGCAGGTCGGCGGAATCGACCAGGCCGCGCACAAAGCGCAAATAGCGCGGCAGGAGATCGGCATCGTCGGTGATGAAGACGCGCCGCACATAGAGCTTCATGCGGCCTTTGCGATCTTGGTCGAACAGGTCGAACGGCCGCGATCCGGGCACGAAGGCGAGCACGCTGTATTCCTGCCGGCCCTCGGCGCGGAAATGGATGGTCGAGGCCGGCTCGTCATATTGCCCGGCGACGCTGCGGTAGAAGTCGGTATATTCCTCCGGCTTGATCTCGCTCTTCTGCCGCACCCAGAGCGCCGTGCCGTCGGCGATGTCGCGCGGCTCGGCGCCGGGCTTCTCGACAAGCGTGATCGGCACCGGCACATGGCCCGACTGCGACTTCGCCAGCCCTTCGAGCCGGTATGGCGTGGCGTAGGAGGTGGCGTCCTCCATCAGATGCAGCACCACGCGGGTACCGCGCTTGGGCGCCGCCTCAAGCGGCACCGGCGCGATTTCATAAGTGCCCTTGCCGTCGGACGACCAGCGGAAGGCCTCGTCGCTGCCGGCCAGGCGGCTGATCACGTCGACCCGGTCGGCGACCATGAAGGCCGAGTAGAAGCCGACGCCGAACTGCCCGATGAGCTGCGTGTCCTCCGTCGCCTTGCCGGCCTCGACGCGCTCCATGAAAGCGCGCGTGCCGGAGCGCGCGATGGTGCCCAGCGCCTCCGCCATCTCCTCGCGGCTCATGCCGATGCCGTTATCCTCGACGACAAGCTCTTTGTTGTCCGGATCGGCGGCAATCATGATGCGCGGCTTCGGATCGTCGCCCAGAAGCTCGGGACGGCTGACCGCCTCGAAGCGCAGCTTCTCGCAGGCGTCCGCCGCGTTTGAGATCAGCTCGCGCAGGAAAACATCCCTGTCCGAATAGACCGAATGCACCATCATGTGCAGCAGCCGCGAGACGTCCGCCTCGAATGTCCTGGTTTCCGCCGTCTTTGTGTCCGTCGTCATTCAGAGTTCCTGGGTTGGTCGTTTTGTCCGCCGCGCCAACACGCGCCCGGGTTAAAATCTTCAGCCATTGTTTCTTGTGCCATTGCTGCTTGTGGATGCGCGCCCTGCCAGTGCCGCGGGCGCCAGCGAGACCATGTCGGGCGCCAGAATATCGTTGCGGCGGGCGAAGGCAACAAGGGTCGCTCGCACCGTCTCCGCGTCGATTTCGCCGGCAATGCCGGCTTTGCAGGCATTGAGCGCGATCGCATGCGCGCTGCTCCTGCTCGCGGCCGGCCAATCCTGCAGCAGGGCATAGGCTTCCGCCACGCTCTCCAGCCGCACCGGCAAGCCCATGCCGACAAGCACCGTGACAGGCTCTTCAAAGCGGTCGTGGTTCATGGTCTGGCCCTTCTTTCGGATGGATGCCCACAGTACCCGGGCGAAGCCCGCCGGCGAACGTATGCCTGCGCGGGTAGGGTGGTTGCAGGACGATGCCATGCGACCGCGGCTGGCCTATGCCGGGGAGGGCCTGCACATTGAGCGCGCCCGCCGGCGTGGTGTGCGTCGCTGAAATCTGCTGGTTCAGGCGCGGCGCCGGCAGCGCGCTGTGCGCCTTGGTCAAGACTTCGATCCAGGCGGCAACGGCCAGCGGCACCGGCGCGCGCCCCTCGATCCAGCGCGTCGCATCGGTCCGGGAACAGCCAAGCTCCTGCGCAAGGTCGCCGGCGTCCCATCGCAAGCTTCTCAGGCATTCCCGCAAGCGTCCTGCAATCATGGCAATCGCAATTCCCTTCGCCCAAATCCCATCGCGACATAGTTGGACGGCCCCCGCTGTGGCGGGGGCCGATTTCGCTCAGCTTCGCGCCGATGTTTCGGTGGACGACACCTGCTGCGCGGCAAGGAACATCAGCGTCGAGGCGACCGTCCGCCGGTTCCACCCGGTGGCTTCGGCCGCGTCGAGCAGTCCTGCCAGCAGCGGTTTCAGCGCGCTCCGGCATTCGGCTTCATAGGCGAGGAATTCGCTTGCCGAATGCGTCGGCGCGGGAATCGAGCCATCTGCGCTCATCATGTTCATAACGCCCTCCCAAGTTTTGGCGGAACGCCCGCTCCCGTAGCCGGGAGCGGGCTCTCGTCAGCGTCTCAGAAGTCCATGCCGGCGCCGGCCGGCACGGCCGGGGCGGCTTCCTTCTTCGGCTTTTCGGCCACCATCGCCTCAGTGGTGACGAGCAGACCGGCGACCGAGGCCGCATCCTGCAGCGCGGTGCGCACCACCTTGGCGGGGTCGATCACGCCCTGCTTGTAGAGGTCGCCATACTGGCCGGTCTGGGCGTTCCAGCCGTAGGCGAAGTCCGTCTTCTCGCGCAGCTTGCCGACGATGATCGAGCCTTCCGATCCGGCATTCTCGGCGATCTGGCGCGCCGGAGCCTCGATCGCGCGCCGCACGATGTCGACGCCGTATCTCTGATCGGGATTGTCGACAGCGACCGCGTCGAGCGCCTTGGCCGCCCTCAGCAGGGCAACGCCGCCGCCGGGCAGGATGCCTTCCTCGACCGCGGCGCGGGTGGCGTGCAGCGCGTCGTCGACACGGTCCTTCTTCTCCTTGACCTCGACTTCCGTCGCGCCGCCGACGCGGATCACCGCGACGCCGCCGGCGAGCTTGGCCAGCCGCTCCTGCAGCTTCTCGCGATCATAGTCGGAGGTGGTCTCCTCGATCTGGGCCTTGATCTGCGTGACGCGGCCCTGGATCTCCTCCTTCTTGCCGGCGCCGTCGACGATGGTGGTGTTCTCCTTCTCGATCGCGACCTTCTTGGCGCGGCCGAGCATCTCCAGCGTGACGTTCTCCAGCTTGATGCCGAGATCCTCGCTGATGGCCGTGCCGCCGGTCAGGATGGCGATGTCCTCCAGCATGGCCTTGCGGCGGTCGCCGAAGCCCGGAGCCTTGACGGCGGCGACCTTCAGCCCGCCGCGCAGCTTGTTGACCACCAGCGTGGCCAGAGCCTCGCCCTCGACATCCTCGGCGATGATCAGCAGCGGCTTGCCCGACTGGACGACGGCCTCGAGCACGGGAAGCAGCGCCTGGAGGTTGCCGAGCTTCTTCTCATGGATCAGCACATAGGGCTCGTCGAGCTCGACGCGCATCTTGTCCTGGTTGGTGATGAAGTAGGGCGAGAGATAACCGCGGTCGAACTGCATGCCTTCGACGACTTCCAGCTCGGTCTCGGCGGTCTTGGCTTCCTCGACGGTGATGACGCCTTCGTTGCCGACCTTTTCCATAGCCTCGGCCAGGAAACGTCCGATCTCGGCATCGCCATTGGCCGAGATGGTGCCGACCTGGGCGATCTCGTCGTTTCTGGTGATCTTGCGCGCATTGGTCTTGAGTTCGGCGACCACCGCATCCACCGATTTGTCGATGCCGCGTTTTAGATCCATCGGGTTCATGCCCGAGGCGACCGCCTTGGCGCCTTCGCGAACGATCGCTTGGGCAAGCACGGTGGCAGTCGTGGTGCCGTCGCCGGCGAGGTCGTTGGTCTTCGAGGCGACTTCGCGGACCATCTGGGCGCCCATATTCTCGAACTTGTCCTCAAGCTCGATCTCCTTGGCGACGGTGACGCCGTCCTTGGTGATGCGCGGGGCGCCGAACGACTTGTCGATGACGACGTTGCGGCCCTTGGGACCAAGCGTCACCTTCACCGCGTCGGCGAGGATGTTGACACCGCGCAGCATGCGCTCACGGGCGTCGGAATGGAATTTGACTTCCTTGGCGGCCATTGGATCACTCCTTGTCTAGGCAGCTTTCATTGACTGGGTTGCGGTTCGGTCGAAGCCCCGGTCAGGCGGCTTTCTTCAGCGTCGCGGCCTGCTCGATCACGCCCATCACGTCGCTTTCCTTCATGATGAGCAGATCCTCGCCGTTGAGCTTGATCTCGGTGCCCGACCACTTGCCGAACAGGATGCGGTCGCCGACCTTCACGTCGAGGGCCACGAGCTTGCCGCTCTCGTCGCGGGCGCCCGGGCCGACGGCGATGACTTCGCCTTCCTGCGGCTTTTCCTTGGCGGTGTCGGGGATGATGATGCCGCCGGCCGTCTTCTCTTCGGCCTCGATGCGGCGGACGAGCACGCGGTCATGCAGTGGACGGAACGTCATATCGTTCTCCTTCAGGACAAACGGATTGCGAGAGGTCCCTCCGCTCCGGACCGGGAGGACCGGAGCGGGGCTCGCGACCCTTTCGGCGTCGCGCGCATGTCGAGCTAATTTTGCCTTCTTCTACTTTCAAGGGGGTGCCAAAAAAATTTTGGCACTCTCGATCGTCGAGTGCTAGCGTGCTGAAAACATGCGGTAAATTGGGTCGCTCCGACAAAGGAAAGGCTTGAATTCGCGATTGAGCTGAACAAGATTATCGGCGCCCGGCAGCGCCGGACCGCTGAGAAATTTGGAACCCGAACCAAGGAGTTTTTGGAGACGGAGGACAGAAATGGACCGACAGACGCTCTCGCCGATCATTCCTTCCCTTGCTCCCGAAATATCAGACCTTTCGCTCGACCGGCTGCTGTCGCCGGCCAGCCATTTTCAGCACCCGCGGGATGTGCTGGAGGACGGCTCGCTCGACATATGGGAAAAGCGGGCGATCCTTTCGTCCTGGGCGTCCGACGCCTGCGCCGTGGAATCGATGCCGGCGCTGCGCCAGCCGCCGGGCGCCGAGCGGCCGGTCTCTTTCGACGACATCATGGATGCGCTGCGCCGGCTCGACGCAACCGTCCCGCCGCCCAGCGGCCCTGCCGATGACGACCACCGGCAGCTGGTCTACCGGCTGAGCGCGTGAGGGCGGAAGACAATGGTGAACGCGGTCAGCGCGGAAATCCGCTTGCAGCAGTCGGACGCTCGCGCAACGCTGGTCTTGGGCGGTCGATCGGGGGCGCCCGCATAGAGAAGATCCACACCAACCGAGCTTCTCTGTTCCGTCGCAAAGTCTTCGTATCCGCCATATGAATGATGCCAAGCGGCTCGATGAATGATGCCAAGCAGCTCGGTGCCTTCTCCCTTTTACAGCGGCGAATTTCAGCATCCATCGAGAGATGAAGTTAACATATGTTATGCCCGGCAGACGGATCACCTGGCAGCGGTTCCGCATAAGTTGCGACCGGCGATAACCTTAATTTCGGTTTCGGTTGCATAGGCTTCCCGAAAGGAAGGTAAAGGGC
>NZ_RZSA01000363.1:0-5878 GCF_003998075.1 Mesorhizobium sp. M2A.F.Ca.ET.037.01.1.1
ACTCGCGCCAATGTGCCGGTGATCCTGGTCGGCGACATCGATCGTGGCGGCGTCATCGCCTCGGTCGCCGGCACGCATCTCATCCTGCCGGAGGAAGACCGGCGCATGATCGCCGGCTATCTCATCAACAAGTTCCGCGGCGATGTCTCGCTGTTCGACGACGGCATCAAGGCGATCGAGAAATTCACCGGCTGGCGCTGCTTCGGCGTCGTGCCCTGGCTGAAGGCAGCCGGCCGATTGCCCTCCGAGGATTCCGTGGTGCTCGAGCGCCTCGCGTCCGGCGGGAAGCGGGCGCTGAAGGTGGCCGTGCCGATGCTGGCGCGCATCGCCAATTTCGACGATCTCGATCCGCTGAAGGCCGAGCCGCAGGTCGAGGTGGTGTTCGTGCCACCCGGCAAAAGGCTGCCGGAGGATGCCGGGCTGGTCGTCATTCCCGGCTCCAAATCGACCATCGGCGATCTCATCAAATTCCGAGAAAATGGCTGGGATCGCGACCTTCTCGCCCACCGCAAGCGCGGCGGCCATGTCGTCGGCATCTGCGGCGGCTATCAGATGCTCGGTCGCATGGTGCGCGATCCCGAAGGTATCGAAGGCAGCGTGACCGAGGCGGAGGGCCTCGGCCTGCTCAACATCGAAACGGTGATGGAGCCGGAAAAGACCGTGCGCAATTCAAGCGCCCAGTCGGTGCAGTTCGGCCTGCCGCTCGAGGGCTATGAAATCCATCTCGGCCGCACCACCGGCCCGGACACGGCGCGGCCGTCGACGATCCTCAACGGCGCCGAGGACGGCGCGGTCTCCGCCGACGGCAAGGTGATCGGCACCTATCTGCACGGGCTGTTTTCCGCCGACGCCTTTCGCGCCGCCTATCTGGAGAGTCTTGGCGTCAAAGGCGGCGGCATCGACTATCGCGCCGAGGTCGAGAAGGCGCTGGACGAGGTCGCAGCCGAGCTGGAACGACATCTCGACTGTGACGCGATCTTTGGCCTGGCGCGATAGGTCCGTTCCACCGCACAGCGGCCGGACCAGCCGCATGTGCCCTGCGCATCGGTGTCGTGGCGGTTAGCCGAGCCATTTATGCGGTCGTCATTCTATGGCGGAGCAAGGAGCGGAGCGACGCGCGCAGACCATAGAATCCATTCCGTGACGTCGAGGCGTTGCAGCCGTGCAGAATTCTGCTCCGCTGCATTCCGCGGCGAAAGTAACGGAATGGATCCTCGGGTCTACGCGTCCGCTTCGCTCCCGCTCCGCCCGTGGATGACGAAGTTGGGATGCTCTCGCTAACCTCAAGCGACGACGCTGGAAATTATCCTGGGATGGCGCGCTGGCTCGTCGGACAAGGCGCAAGCTAGGCAGACCGCGTCCTCAAATCAAAAGCGCCCGGCAGGGCCGGGCGCTCCGAGTTGCCTGAGATCTCAGAATTTCAAGCCCCGCGCATCAAACAGCCGGCGGCGAGCACGATGTAGGCGATGAGCATGATCCAAACGGACGCAAGCGGAATGAATGCAAGAACGCCAAGAGCGGCAAGAAGGCCGATGACGGCGATGACCAACGAAATAATGAACACGATCTGGGTGGGTGCACTGAGATTCATGTCTGGTCCCTCCAACATGATTCGCAACGCCTGGAGTCTATCAGCAGGCGCTTCATACACCAATGAGCTGGCGCAGCGGATTGGCGGGATCGGCTAACAACTTGACCGCTAGGGCCAGGCAGACCACGACGAGCAGCGGCTTGATCAGCCGGGCACCGATGCGGATGGCAAGGCTCGCGCCGACGCGGGCGCCGATGAATTGTGCTGCGCCCATCATCAGGCCGATTTTCCAGTCGATGACGCCGACGGCGGCGAAGACGACGAAGCCGCCGATGTTGGAGGCGAAATTGAGCAGCTTGGTGTGCGCCGTCGCCTTGAGCACGCCATAGCCGGCAAGCGTGACGAAGGCGAGCATGTAGAAGGAGCCGGCGCCGGGGCCGAAGACGCCGTCGTAGAAGCCGACCAGCGGCGGGATGATCAGCCCGAACAGGAAGGGCGACAGCCGTTCGGCGCGGTCGACGTCGTCCATGTTCGGCTTCAGCGCGAAGTAGAGCGCGATGGCGATCAGGAGCAGCGGGAGCAGGGCGCGCAGGAAATCGCCGGGCACGACCGTTGCCAAAAGAGCGCCGACCGCGCCGCCGGCAAGCGCCAGCAGCGCCGACGGCAGCTGGCGGCGCAGGTCAACCTGACCGTTGGCAGCATAATGGATGGTGGCCGAACCGGAACCGAACATGCCTTGCAATTTGTTGGTGCCGAGGGCTGCGACCGGCGAAAAGCCGGCGAGCAGCAGCGCCGGGATGGTGATCAGCCCGCCGCCGCCGGCGATTGAGTCGACGAAGCCGGCAGCAAAGGCGGCAGCAATCAGGATGAGGACGGTCTGCAGGGTAAGATCGATCATCGGGGAGGGATGCCAGGAAGGAAACCGCAGCTTCCACCACGCTCGCCCCGTTTGCGCAAGGGCGATTCCAAGCCAGAGCGGCTCGCCGTTACACGCCGAACCGCTCTGTCCGTTGCTTTGCCGCAATTCCGGACGGAAAACCGCTTCACACTTTTCCTGGAATTGCTCTAACAATCAGGTGGAATCGGAAAGGGGAGCTTGATGGCGATGGCGCTGCTCGACCAGATACGTTCGATCTTCGACGGTGACCCGGGCGTTCGCAAGGTGGCGGACGACCCGGTGCTGTCGGCGGAACTCTTGATGCTGTTTCGCATGATCCTGGCCGACGGTTCGGTTTCGGAGAGCGAGATGGTCGTCCTCCGCCGCATCTGCAGGGAAGCCTTCGGCATTCCCGAGGCCTCGATCGACAGCGTCATCGAATATCTCAACGATTATGGCTACGAGACCAACGGCTCGCAGGCGATCGCGCTGTTCCGCGATCTCGATGTCGAGCGCCGGAAACTGCTTGCGCGCCATATGGCCGAGATCGCCAAGGCCGATTCCAAATTGGCGGAGAGTGAGGTGAAGCTGCTGCGCCGCACGCTCGACTTGCTCGATATCAGCCCGGTCGATCTGGTGAAGCGGGAGGAATAGCCGGCCCGGCCGGCTGCTTAGCCCTGTTCCTGCATGCGTCGCGCGATGGCTCGGTGAAGATCGGGCGCCGCCGCGACCAGCGCTCGCGCCGCTTCCGAGCTGGGATGGTCGAGCACGTCGGCGGTCTTGCCGCGCTCGACGATCCTGCCTTCATGCATGACGAGCACCTCGTCCGCCATGGCGCGGGCGACCGTCAGGTCATGGGTGATGAAGAGATAGGCGATGCCGAGCTTCTGGTTGAGCTCGGCGAAAAGGTCGAGGATCTGGGCGCGGATCGAGACATCGAGCGCCGAGACCGGCTCGTCGGCCACCACCAGCTTTGGGCGGGTGATGATGGCGCGGGCGATCGATAGGCGCTGGCGCTGGCCGCCCGAGAATTCATGCGGATATTTGTCCATGTCGCGCGGACCGAGCCCGACTTCATCGAGCGCATGCGCGACCATCTCGCGCCGCTCGGCCTGCGTCGGCTGCTTTTCCAGAAGATGCAGCGGCTCGGCCACCAGCTTCTCCACCTTCTGACGCGGATCGAAGGAGCCGTAGGGATCCTGGAACACGACCTGCATGTCGCGCCGCGCCGGCTTCAGCTCGGCCTCCGCTTTACCCGTGATGGCTTCGCCGCGAAAGCGGATCGTGCCCGCCGTCGGCTTGTCCAGGGCGAGGATCATGCGGGCAAGCGTGGACTTGCCGCAACCGGAGCGGCCGACGAGCGCCACGGATTGCGCGGGCTCGATGGTGAGCGAGACATCGTCGACGGCGCGGATCGGTTGCGCCGGCCGGAGCAGGGATTTGCGCCGGCCCGGATAGTCACGGCCGACACCTTCGACTTCGAGCAAGGGCTTTGCCGACCCGGCAAGATGCGGTTTCGGCCGCGCCGGCAGGTGCATGGAAGCCAGCGCCAACTCGCGCGTGTAGGGATGCTGCTGCTCGGACAGCGTGCGCGCGGTGTCGCCGGCTTCCGTCACCTCGCCATGGCGCAGGATGGTCAGGCGATCGGCCATCTCGGTCACCACCGCGAGGTCGTGCGAGATCAGCAGCAGGCCCATGCGGTTCTCGCGGACCAGATCGCGCAACAGGTCGAGGATCTGCGCCTGCAGGACGACGTCGAGCGCCGTCGTCGGCTCGTCGGCGATCAGCAGCTTCGGCTTCAGCGCGCAGGCAATGGCGATGACGACGCGCTGCCGCTGGCCGCCGGACAGTTCGTGCGGATAACGCGACAGCGGGAATTTGGCCTCCGGCAGCCCGACGCGGTCCAGGATTTTTCGCGCGCGGTCCTCGGCCTCGGCGCGGCTCGCCTTGGCGTGCCAGCGGATGCCTTCGGCGACCTGTTCGCCGATCGTCTTGACAGGATTGAGCGACGTCATCGGCTCCTGGAAGACCATGCCGATATCGTCGCCGCGCAAGGCGCACATCTGGTCTTCGGTGGCGCGGAGGATGTCGATGCCGTCGAAGGTCACGCGACCCTCGGCGCGCGCCAGATGAGGGAGGAGCTGCATGATTGTCAGCGCCGTCATCGACTTGCCGGAGCCGGATTCGCCGACAAGGCCGACGACTTCGCCGGGCGCGACCGTCAGCTCGACGCCTTTGAGGATCGGCGTGGCGCCGATCGTAAGCGATAGGTTCTCGATCTCGAGCAGGCTCATCGGCGCCGCCGCGATTTCGGATCGAGGATGTCGGCGATGCCGTCGCCGAGCAGGTTCAGCCCAAGCACGGTGATGACGATCGCCATGCCGGGAAAGATCGCCATCCAGGGCGCGGTCACCATGCGCGTCTGCGCGTCGAACAGCATGCGGCCCCAGCTCGGCATCGGCGGTTGGGCGCCGAGGCCGACATAGGAAAGCCCGGCTTCGGCGAGGATGCCGAGCGCGAACTGGATGGTGCCCTGGACGAGCAGCAGCGTCGCGATGTTGGGCAGGATGTGCTCGATGGTGATGTGCGTCATGCCCTTGCCGGCGGCGCGCGCGGCGAGGATGAATTCGCGCGGCCAGATCGCCAGCGCGCCGGCCCGGGCGACGCGCGCGAAGACAGGTATGTTGAAGATGCCGATGGCGATGATGGCGTTGACGGCGCCGGGGCCGAAGATCGCGGTGATCATGATCGCCGAAAGCAGGGCAGGGAAGGCGAAGACGACGTCGTTGACGCGCATCAGCGCCTCGTCGGCCAATCCGCCCCGCGCGGCGGCCAGAGCGCCGAGCGGCAGGCCGATGCCCATGCCGATGCCGACTGCGACCAGCGCGACCGCGATCGAATTGCGGGCGCCGACCATGACCATCGACAGGATGTCGCGACCGAAATGGTCGGTGCCGAACCAGTGGGCCCAAGAGGGCGCCTGCGTCTTGTCGGCAATCACCAGCCTGGTGACGTCGTAAGGCGTCCAGACGAAGGAGACGAGCGCGACAGCCACGATCAGCAGCGTGATGACCAGACCGATCAGGAAAGAGCGGTTGCCGAAGGCCTTGGCTAGCACGCCGGCAAGGGTTTCCTCGGGGAGGTCGACGCGCATGGTCATTGCCGGCCTCTGAGGCGCGGGTCGACGATGGCGTAGGAGAAATCGACGAGGAGGTTGATCAGGATCACGGCGGCGACCAGAAGCATGACAATGCTCTCGACCACGATCAGGTCGCGCTGGGTGATGGCCTGGAAGATCAGCCGGCCGAGGCCAGGCAGGTAGAAGACATTCTCGATGATTATGGTGCCGGCAAGCAGGAAGGCGAATTGCAGGCCGAGGATGGTGAGCACCGGGATCATGGCGTTGCGCAACGCGTGGCGCCACAGCACGGCGCGGTAGGGCAGGCCCTTGGCGCGCGCGGTGCGGATAT
>NZ_RZSA01000364.1:0-5878 GCF_003998075.1 Mesorhizobium sp. M2A.F.Ca.ET.037.01.1.1
CCTTTTGAGAAGCCGGTGGTGGTCGAGCTCGGCCATGTCGGCAAATATCGCCAGATCAGCAGCACCCGCGAGGCCGCCGAGTGCCTGATGACCGTTTGGCCGCTCAATCGCGGCGAGCGCCATCGTGACGCTCTCGACACTTGCCTCAAAGCGCTGGAAGGGTATCGTTCGCCAGCGGACGCACGTCGCGCCCTTATCGAGGCGGCCAGGGAATCGGAAGTGCTGGTTACCGAAGACAGGCTGCCAGACGGAAAGCTGCACTAAGCACTTCCAGGAAAACTGATCGGTTTTCCGTCTGGAATTGCGTAGAAACAAAGAGCGTTTCGCCGTTTCCGTGAAACGGTGAAACGTGCTAGCACGGTTCTTGACCGGAGGATTTCATGGCGAAGCTGACTTACAAGATCGTCGAGCATGATGGCGGCTGGGCCTACAAGGTCGGCTCGACGTTTTCCGAGACTTTCCGTACTCACCAGGAGGCGCTGCGCGCCGCAGAAATCGCCTCGTCCGAGCAGCAGGTCGCCGGAACCACGGACGGCATCCAGTATGAGGATGCCGAAGGAAAGTGGCACGATGAGCTTGCCGACGGCCGCGACCGGCCGCAGACCGAAGTATCGGACTAGACACTCCAGGAAAAGTGTGTGGTCAGGCTCGGCACCTTTCGGCGCAGCCTTCGTTCGGGATCGCGTAAAAAGCGCAGTATGGGGCGCCTCGCCGTTTCCGTGAAACGGTGAAACGCCCGGACTAAGAACTGAGGGGGCCTCCGCGACCACCAAAGCCCGAGGCTTCATACCGGCCGCCGGCTATGCGGCTCTATTTGCCGCAGTAATTGTCGTTGACGTTCTGTTGTGAGTTGGCGTCCGGCCCCGGCGTGATGTCCGCGCACGGTCCTATGGCTCCAGTGCTGTTGCCGGAGGTGCTCAGCCCTGAGCCCCCATTGATGCTGCCGGTCCTATAAGGGTCTACTTGCTCGCTCGCGGCGGGACGATGGTCGCGGTGCCACCACCAGTCATCTGATGACTGCGCCATGGCCGCGCCACCCATGGCCAGCACCAGCGCCGAAGCTGCGATAAGTCTTGTAAGCATCGGATTTCTCCATTCTGTCGATCGCAAAATATGTGGGGCCGAAGCCCCACAGCGATACGACCGAAACCCTGCGACGGGGCCTAAAGTTCCACCAGAAATTGCGGGTAGGACGGAATGTCCGACACTTTTATGTGACGTTTCGTGAACGGCCGTGGGCTGCAGCGCGGGGCGTTAGGGCGTTTCACCGTTCACGGAAACGGCGAAACGTCCTATCGCTTTGTTTTTTGACGCAATTCCGGACGGAAAACCGCTCACACTTTTCCTGGAATTGCTCTGGCCGAAATCATCTCGCGTTGGCGAAACCACGCGCGGCGACACGTTGGATAAAGGCCACGACCCGTTCGGGCTCTATGAATTGCGGCATGTGGCCGAGGCCTTCGACCCGTTCGAAGTCGAGGCCGCTGATCTCGTCCAGCATCGGTTCGCCATGGACGGCCTCGCCTATCACACGATCGCCGGTACCGAACAGAATGCCAGCCGGCATCGCTATGTCGCGGTAACGCCGTTCGATTTGGCCAAGGTCCCGTTCCACGGCCACGACATCGGTGGAGGTGGCGAAATAGTGGGACGGGCGCAACCCGAGCCATCCGCCGCCGGCGATCATGTAGTCCGCGGGAACCGCTTGTGGCGCGAAGATGAATCTCAGCGTCGGCTGCGCGTAACGCAGGCTAAGCGGTATCGCAGCCGTATAGGCCAGGATCCGGCGCAGCAGCGGCGATGGAACATAGAGCAGGTCGAACCGCCGACCTATCCTCGCTTCGAGATGCGTCAGCGGCGACAGCAGCGCGATGCCGGAAATCGAGGTCGGATGCTCGGTGGCGAGCGCAAGCGCGACGGCGCCGCCCAGCGAATGGCCGACGATCAAAGGTCGTTCCAACCGCAGTTCCTCGATGAAGCGCCGCACGATGTCCGCCTGTTCGGGCAGCCGGCCGGTCGCGCTCCTTGCCCGAACCGAATAGCCCGAGCCCGGCCGGTCGAGCGCGATCAGCCGATATCCGGGACCGAAGCGTCCGAACAGCGTATGGCGAAAATGGTGAAGTTGGGCGCCCAACCCATGCAGGAAAACGATCGGCCTGCCCTCGCCTTCTTCCACATAATGAATGCGGTTGCCGTCGATCTCGATGAACTTTCCGCAAGCCGGCACCAGCCTTTCAGCCTTCGCCGCGATCCGCCATGTCGCGAGCATCAGGGCAAGCAGGACAAGGGCGGCCGCGGCGAGCAAGCCCGCGAGCAGCCACAGGACAATCGATATCAGCATGGTTTCATCCGCTCTCGACCGACCGCACCATATCCGCAACGGCCGCCGCCACAAGCGCAGCCGGCTTTCGCATTGCGGCCGGCTTCAGGGCGCGTTATCTCAGGCGAGCTTTTGAGCCGGAGTCCGCCATGCCTGAAATCGTCACCGCCGCCATGCTCGTCATCGGCGACGAAATCCTCTCCGGCCGCACCAAGGACAAGAATATCGGCCATCTCGCCGACATCATGACGGCGATCGGCATCGACCTGAAGGAGGTGCGCATCGTTCCCGACGAGGAGGACGAGATCGTTGCGGCGGTGAATGCCGTGCGCGCCCGTTATACCTACGTCTTCACCACCGGCGGCATCGGCCCCACGCATGACGACATCACCGCCGACTCGATCGCCAAGGCTTTCGGCGTGCCCTGCGAGTACGACGCCAAGGCTTACGCCTTGCTCGAGGCGAGCTATGCCGGCCGCGGCATCGAATTCACCGAAGCGCGCAAGCGCATGGCGCGCATGCCGCGCGGCGCCGACCTTATCGACAACCCCGTCTCCGTCGCGCCGGGCTTCCGCATCGGCAACGTCCACGTCATGGCGGGCGTGCCGTCGATCTTCCAGGCCATGCTCGACAACGTCGTGCCGACGCTCAGGGCCGGCACCAAAATGCTGTCGGCCACGGTGCACTGCCCCTTCGGCGAGGGCCTGATCGGCGGGCCGCTGGCCGATGTCCAGAAGGCGCATCCCGACACCATCATCGGCTCCTATCCCAAATATGGCGACGGCAAGTTCTGGACCGAGCTCGTCGTGCGCGCCCGCAGCGAGGAAGCGCTCGAGGCCGCGCGCAAGGATGTCGAGGCGATGGTGGCGGGCTTCGCCAAGGCGGGCTGACCGGCGTTCGGCTGGAACCAGTCAACGCGCTGAGGCGTTCCCTTGCTGCCACGCGTAGCGCAAACAATTGAGGGACCGGCCATGCGCTTCAAGACAATCGTCGCCATTTTGCAGAACGAGCAGGACGCCGAGCGCGTTCTCGATTGCGCCCTTCCGCTTGCCGAAAGGTTCGAGAGCCATCTCGTCGGCATCCATGCCGAGGCGTTGCCCGTTCCCTACACGTCGGCCACCGGCTTCCCGGACACCGAGTTCCTGCAGGTCTCGGCCGAGATGAACAAGGAGCGCGCCGGCAAGCTGCAGGCCTATTTCCTGAAGCGGATCGAGGAATCCGGCCTGTCCTTCGAATGGCGAAGCCTGGAAAGCTTCTCCGGCGACAGCGCGCTGACCGGCATAACGAGCGTGCGCGCCGCCGATCTGATCATCGCCGCGCAGCGCGATACCGGCGGCGACCCGAGCGCCGATGTCGACACGCTGGTCTATGATGCCGGCCGGCCGGTGCTGGTCGTGCCCCATGACGGGCCACTGGTCACCACCTTCAGGCGCGTGCTGCTTGCCTGGAACGGCAGCAAGGAAGCGGCCCGCGCCGCGTTCGATGCCCTGCCCTTCATCGCCGAGGCCGACAAGACGGACATTCTCGTCATCGACCCGCCCGAGACGCTCGATGAATCTCCGGAAGCGGCCGGCGCCGAGATCGCCGCGGCCTTGTCACGCCATGGCGCCAATGTCAGCGTCTGCGTGCAGAAATCCGGCGGCACTTCGGTCGATGACATGATTCAGGCCAGGATCGCCGAATCCGGCGCCGATCTTCTGGTGCTCGGCGCCTACAGCCACTCCTGGCTGCGCCAGCTTCTGTTCGGCGGCGTCACCCGCACGGTGCTGCGCACGACGAATGTCGCAGCTTTCCTTTCGCGTTGAGCATCCCTCGGAAGCGGTAGCAAGATTCAGGGCAACGCCTGCGCAAGTCTGACGAGCGCCGCTTGAACCCGTTTCAGCGCGGCGCCTTAAGTCCACAGCCGTTGCCGGCCCCTGCTCTTGCCAAGCCTGGCGCTTTCCGGCTAATTCCGCCTGCATTCCAGTGTTTCTGCGCGCCAACGGCGCGCCTTGCGGAGTGCGTGAGCCATGTCCCTTCCCGAAAAAGCCTTTCCCGTCTCCTGGGACCAGTTCCATCGCGACGCGCGCGCACTTTCCTGGCGGCTTTCCGGCGCCAGCAAGGGCCAATGGAAAGCGATCGTTTGCATCACGCGCGGCGGCCTGGTGCCGGCGGCGATCATCGCGCGCGAGCTCGGCATCCGCATCATCGAGACGGTGTGCGTCGCCTCCTATCATGACTACACCAGCCAGGGTCAGCTTCAGGTTCTCAAGGAGATTTCGCCGCCGCTGCTTGCCGACGACGGCGCCGGCGTGCTGATCATCGACGACCTGACCGATACCGGCAAGACAGCCGGTATCGTGCGCGCCATGATGCCGAAGGCGCATTTCGCGACCGTCTATGCCAAGCCGAAGGGCCGCCCGCTGGTCGACACATTCGTCACCGAGGTCAGCCAGGACACCTGGATCTACTTTCCCTGGGACATGGGCTTCACATACCAGAAGCCGATCGCGGACGATCATGTCGGCTGAACGGCCGTCATATTTTCCAGAGAATCTGCCTCAAAGGAGCGGCGTGTAGTCGAACCAATGAGCATGTCTACTTTGTAAGATTGACCTTTTCTGGCGGCATTTTCCCACGGAGTGAAGTTTTTTACTTTTAAAGCCCATAATTCGCCGTAAGATTCGTAAGGTGGCAAACGATTCTGGAGGCTGGGGCAGCTTCTTCCGATGTTGACGAGGCCGGCAACACACACCCAGATGGCCGAAAGAGTCCGGCGGCTCTTCGGCAAGGCGCCCTGCCGCCTGCAGGTTGCCGCTCTGCCCTGGCGTGAAAGCGAAGCCGGCGTCGAGATCATGCTGATCACCAGCCGCGACACCGGGCGCTGGGTGTTGCCCAAGGGCTGGCCGGAGGCCAGGGAACCGCTTTGCAAGGCGGCCGCCCGTGAAGCAGGCGAGGAAGCCGGCTTGCGCGGCACCATCTCGCATCTTGAAGCCGGCCGTTATTTCTATGCCAAGGTCCTCGCCTCCGGCGAGGAAGTGCCCTGCGAAGTCCTGGTCTTTCCGCTGCATGTCGACCGCATTGCGGACCGCTGGAAAGAGAAGCGCGCCCGGACGCGCAAATGGGTTGGCGCCATCGAAGCAGTCCAAATGGTCCATGAACCGGACCTTTGCCAGATCATTGCCGGTTTTTGCGCCGCGCCGCACACTTTCATCTGATCGTCAGACGCGACCGAAATCATCGGAACTCAGCCGGGTCCAGCGATCGCCCGTCAATCCGCCGATAAAGATGTCGCCGGCGCGGACCGCTTCCGCGACCTCGGTGATGCGTGAGCGCACCATCGTGCCGCCGGCATAGCGGAAGAAGAGACGGTTGTAGCCGAAGAGGTGCGGCAGGAACCTGCTTTGTGTCTGTCCGGTTATGCCCACGCAGCCCATCTCCCGCGCAGCCGCGATAAGGCCGTCCAGCGTCGCGCCCCAGTGGGGTCCGGGCGCCTGGATCTGCAACAGGTTCGCGATGCCGCCAGCCTGCCCGTAGAAGGCATGGCAACCGACCATCTTGCCTGCTTCGTCGTAAGTC
>NZ_RZSA01000365.1:0-5874 GCF_003998075.1 Mesorhizobium sp. M2A.F.Ca.ET.037.01.1.1
GTGCCGACCTGCTCGACGCGGCCGCCATTCATTACCACCAGCCGGTCGGCCAGTGTCATCGCCTCGACCTGATCATGCGTGACGAAGACGGAGGTGGCATTGAGCCGCCGGTGCAGCTTGCGGATTTCCGAACGCATCTGCACGCGCAGCTTGGCGTCGAGGTTGGAGAGCGGCTCGTCGAAGAGGAACACCTTCGGCTCCCGGATCATGGCGCGGCCCATGGCGACGCGCTGGCGCTGGCCGCCGGACAGCGCCATCGGCTTGCGGTCGAGCAGGTGCTCCAGTTCCAGGACGCGCGCCACCGCCTGGATGCGCTGGGTCCGTTCGGCCGACGGAACGCCGGCCACCTTCAGCGAATAGCCGATGTTCTGCGCCACGCTCATATGCGGGTAGAGCGCGTAATTCTGAAACACCATGGCGCAGCCGCGCTCGCGCGGCTCGAGCTTGTTGACGACCGTGCCGTCGATGGCGATCGTGCCGTCGGATATCTCTTCCAGCCCTGCGATCATCCTGAGCAGCGTGGACTTGCCGCAGCCGGAGGGTCCCAGGATGACGACGAATTCGCCCGAGGCGAAGTCGAGGTCGACGCCGTGCACGACCTGCGTCTTGGCATAGTTCTTCTTGACGCCGCGAATGGTGATGGAGGCCATTTCCTGTCTCCTTATTTTTCGGTGGCGATCAGGCCGCGCACGAACCAGCGCTGCATCAGCACCACGACGATCATAGGCGGCAGCATGATGATCAGTGTGCCAGCCATGGCGATATGCCATTCCGGCGCGCCGCCGACATTGGGGATGAGCTGCTTCAACTCGGTCACCGCCATCGCATGCGACTGGTCGGTGGTGATGAGCAATGGCCACAGATACTGGTTCCAGGCCCACAGGAACATGATGGTGCCGAGCGCCGCCATGTTGTTGCGCGACAGCGGCAGAAGGATATCGACGAAGAAGCGCAGCGCGCCGGCCCCGTCCATGCGCGCCGCCTCGGTCAATTCGTCCGGCACGGTCAGGAAGAACTGGCGGTAAAGGAACGTGCCGGTGGCGGTCGCGACCAGCGGCAGGATCAGGCCGCTATAGGAATTGAGCAGCCCCAGGCTGAGCTGGACCTGAACCCCAGACACCTTTTCGATCAGCCAGGACAGCCCTGTTAGGTCCATTATCGTCTGATAAGGCTCGAGCACATTGGCGACCACCGCATAGGTCGGCACGATGCGCACTTCGAGCGGCAGCATCAGCGTGATGAAGATCAGCCAGAAGATCAGCATGCGGCCGGGATAGCGGAAATAGACGATCGAGAAGGCGGTGAGCGCCGAGATGATCACTTTGCCGGCGGCAACGCCAAACGCCATGATGAAGGAATTGAGCAGCTTCGGGCCGAGATCGGCCGTCGTCCAGGCCGTCTTGATGTTGACCCAGAAATCGCTGCCCGGCAGCAGCGACATCGGCACGTCGTTGACGTCCTTCAGATTGTGCGAGGCGGCGATCGCCACGATGACGAACGGCGCCACGCAGAAGACGAAGCCGGCGAACAGGATGAGATGCGTGAAGAAATTGAGGATCGGAGTGCGCTCGACCATGGCCCGCCTCAACGATAATGCACGCGCCGCTCGATGAAGCGGAACTGGACGATGGTGAGCGCGATGATCAAGAGCATCAGGATGATGCTCTGCGCGGCCGCGCCGGAGTAATCCAGGCCTTTGAAGCCGTCGGAATAGATCTTGTAAACCATCAGATTGGTGGCATTGGCCGGCCCGCCGGCGGTCATGATGTCGACGATGCCGAAGGAATCCTGGAAACTCTCGGTGATGTTGATGACCAGCAGGAAGAAGATCGTCGGCGTGATCAGCGGGAACTGGATGTCCCAGAACCGCCGGATGACGCCGGAGCCGTCCATCGCCGCCGCCTCGATCAGCGAACGCGGGATCGCCTGCAAGGCAGCGAGGAAGAAGATGAAGTTGTAGCCGACATATTTCCAGGAAAAGGCGATGATGACGGATGCCATCGCGTCGGCGCCGTCGAGGCCGGGGTCCCAGAAGCCCGGCCAAACCTTGTTGACGACGGCCATGAAGCCGGCTTCCGGCGCCAGGATGAAACGAAATGCCAGCGCCAGCGCCGGCGCGGCGATGCCGTAAGGCCAGATCAGCACCACGCGATAGAGCCACGAGCCGGCGAGCTGCCGGTCGGTCAGGGCGGCGAGCACCAGCGCGATGACCATCGCCAGGCCCGTGCTGATCCCGGCGAAGATCATGCTGGCGGTGATGGAATTCCAGTAGTCGGCATTGGCGAGGATCGAGCGGAAATTGTCGAGCCCGACCCAGATGTTGCCGCCACCCCAGGGCTGCTGCAGCGTCAGCGACCAGTAGACCGCCTGGCCGGCCGGCCAGTAGAAGAAGGTGAAGATCAGGATGAGCTGCGGCACCGCGAACAGGATGCCGATCGTCCATCTGCCGAAAGTGACGCGTTTTTCCATCGATCCGCCGATGCAGTGGAATCCATCAGCCCGCCTTCGCGGGACAAACTAGATATGAAATGGCCGCCCGTCGAATCTCGACGGGCGGCCGTTGCGCTATCCGGGATCAGGGCAGGGTCTTACCTGGATAGGTCTGCTGGAAGCGATCGAGGATGGCGTCGCCGTTCTTGACCAGGGTGTCGAGGCCTTCCTGCACGCTGACCTTGTTGGCGAAGATCGCCTGCATCTGCGTGCCGAACTCGGCGCGGATCTGGGTGAAGTTGCCGAGGCGGATGCCGCGGGTGATCTCGGTCGGCTCCGACGCGGTCAGGCTGGCGATGGCCACCTCGCGGCCCTTATAAGGCGCCTTGTCGTAGAAGCCGTTGGATTTCATGAAATCGAAGCCCGATTTCGTCACCGGGATATAGCCGGTGTTGGTCGACCAGAACAAAGCGGTCTTGGGGTCGTGGATGAAGTTGAGGAAGGCGGCCGCGCCCTTGTATTCGGCGTCCGACTTGCCGGACAGCACCCACAGCGAGGCGCCGCCGACCAAAGAGTTCTTGCGCTCGGTGCCGGCATAGACCGGCAGCTCGGCGACATCCCAGCTCATGCCTTCCTTCTGGGTGCGGCCGACAGTGCCGTGGTCGCCGACCGAAGTCAGGATGACCTGGCAGGTGCCGGTGGCGAAGGCCTGCACCATGTCCTGGCCGAGATCCTTGGATTTGATCTTGATCAGACCCGCGTCATACCACTTCTTCAAGTCGGTGACATACTGGACGAACTTGGTCTTGTTGACTTCCAGACGCGCATCGAGGCCGTCATAACCGTTGTTCTTGGTGGCGATCGGCTGGTTGTGCAGCGCCGAGAACTGCTCCATCAGCTGCCAGCTTTCGTTGGCCGAGATGTTGATCGCCATCGGGCAGTCATAGCCGGCGTCCTTCAGCGCCTTGAGGTCGGCGCCGACATCTTCCCAGGTCTTCGGCGCCTCGGTCTTGCCGATCTTGGCGAAGGCGTCCTTGTTCCAGTACATCAGCGCCGTCGAGGAGTTGAACGGGAAGGACAGCATCTCGCCCTTCGACGTCGCGTAATAGCGGGCGATGCCGGGGAAATAGTCGCTGTAGTCGATCTTGTAGCCGTTCTCCTCCATCAGCTTGTCGGCGGGCTTGTAGGCGCCCGACAGCATCATGGTGGCGGTGCCGACGTCATAGACCTGGACGACGGTGGGCTGCTTGCCGGCGCGGAAGGCGGCGATCGTGTTCTGCAGCGTGGCGTCGTAATTGCCCTGGCTGGTGCAAACGACCTCGTAGTCCTTCTGCGAAGCGTTGAAGTTCTTGCACAGCGTGTCGACGACGCGGGCGAGATCGCCCGAAAGACCGAACCAGAAATCGAATTTGACCGGCTCGGCAATAGCAGGAACCGCAAGCGCGGTGCTGAGCGCGCTGGCGGCAAGGGCAGCAAAGCCCCGCTTGATGATCGTCATGGTCTTCCCTCTTGAGTGGCAGTGTGACAAGGGTTTTGCGCAAGTCCTTGCCCGCTCTCATAGAGAAGGTATGTGACAGTTCTGTTGTGGGCCCGAAGCCCCTGTGGACAGCCAGTCTCTCCTCCCCTGGCAGCGGCAGCGCCGGCATGAAAACGTCACATCGGCGCTCTAGAGCATGATCCCGAAAAGTGGGAACCGGTTTTCGGACAAGATCATGCTCCAACAAAGAATTGGATCAGGATGGCGATTCAACGAAACGTCATCCTGATCAGGTAGCTAGGGCGCCGCCAAGCGGTGAAAAGACCTCTTTGATTAACCGGCTAACTGAATGAGACAAGACATGCTGGTTCCGCAGCTCACGCACGTGCCCGTCGCCGTCCGCAACGCCATGCGGGACGGGCCGCGCGACAGCGCCACCCATCTGCGCCACGCCGCCGCCGTTCCCGCCCTCGGCGAGATTGAGATCGGCGGCAAGGCTTCGCGTGAAAGCGCCGGTGAGAGCCTGACCGTCATGGCCTGGAATGTCGAGCGGCTGCGCCACGTTGATGCCATCGCCGAAATCATCGCCGGCCAGGCGCCACACGTCGTGCTGCTGTCGGAAGTCGACAAGGGCATGGCGCGCTCCGGCAACGGCCATCTTTTGAGCCGGCTTGCTGATCGCCTGGGCCATTCCTACGCCTATGGCGTCGAGTTCCTCGAACTCGGCACCGGCAATGAGACGGAGCAGGCGGCAAATGGCGGCGCCGAGAATGCGGAGGGCTTCCACGGCAACGCCATAACCAGCACCGTTCCGCTGCTGCGGCCTTTTCTCGTTCGCTTCGACGCCGCTGGCGCCTGGTTCCTGCCGCAGCACGGCCAGCCACGCATCGGCGGCCGCATGGCGCTCGGCGGCCAGGTGATGTTAGGCGACCGCCGTGTGACCGTCGTTTCGGTGCATCTCGAGAACCGCACCACGCCAGCAGGCCGCGCCGACCAGACCCGCCATCTGCTCGATGCCATCGACAGATATGATGCGGAAACGCCTGTTCTCATCGGCGGCGACTTCAACACGCTCACCGCCACCTATCCCGAACGCAATGACGACCCAGACGCGTGGCGAAAGCGCATCGCCGCCGAACCGGACCGGCTGATGTGCCCGGAGCGTCATGAGCCCTTGTTCGCGGTGTTTGCCGAGCGTGGCTACGACTGGCGCGAGGCCAACGCCTTCGACAAGCCGACGCAGCGGCGCGCGGCCGGCGACCTGACGCCCGCCGGCCATATCGACTGGTTCTTCACCCGCGGCCTTTCGGCAAGCGCACCCGCGACGCTGCCGGCGGTCTTGCCGGACGGCAGCCCGAGCGCCGACCACGAGGCGCTGGTGGTCACGGTGCGGGTGAAGTGACGGCCTTCAGGATCGACCAATTCCCGCTGGCTCGGCCCAATGATTCCAGGCATGGCCTCCCTGACAGATACAACCTGGGACGCACGCAGCGGTTGCGGGCGGCATAACCGATTCTTCAGCTGCCGGGCCCTAATCAATTCCGTTGCCTTGATTGATGTGGGAAGATCAGGTGAAGCAAGATGTTGACCGTCTATAATTGTATCGTGAACGAGCACGATCTGAGACTGGTCGCACTGGCCGCGCTGATTTGTGGAATTTCTTGTTTCACCGCTGTCAATCTGCTCCGCCATGTCGTGCAATCGACCAGCCGGAACCGTTATGCCTGGCTGCTGATTGCCGCCGCTTCCACCGGCTTTGGCATCTGGGCGACGCATTTCATCGCCATGATCGCCTTCACGCCGGGAATACCCAACGCCTACAACGCCGAGCTTTCGGTCGCTTCGCTGGCGGTTTCCGTTCTTCTGACGGCCGCTGGGATATGGATCGCAACCGTGCGCACCGGCATCGACCACTATCTCGTCGGTGGCGCCGTGCTCGGCATTGGCATCGCGGCGATGCACTATAC
>NZ_RZSA01000366.1:0-5866 GCF_003998075.1 Mesorhizobium sp. M2A.F.Ca.ET.037.01.1.1
CCTGTCGCCCTGGTCGCGCGTCGGCGTGCTCGTCCTTGCCGCGCTCGCCATTGCCGTGCTGCTCGTCTCGGGAAGCTGGGACACCCTCTCCATCCTCAAGGAATATGCCAGCCGCGCCGACAGTTTCTGGGCCGAGGCTTCCAAGCACGTTAGCCTGGCGCTTGGCTCGCTGGCTGGCGCGGTGATCGTCGGCATACCGCTCGGCATCCTTTGCCATCGCGTCGAGAAGCTGCGGGCGGGGGTGCTGAACGTGCTCAACATCATCCAGACCATTCCCTCCATAGCGCTGTTTGGCCTGCTGATCGCGCCGCTCGGCTGGGTCGCCGTCCACGTGCCGGGGGCCGCCGCGATCGGCATCAGGGGCATCGGCACCGCGCCCGCCTTTGTCGCGCTCTTCCTCTATTCGCTGTTGCCGGTGGTGGCCAACACGGTGGTCGGGCTGGCTGGTGTGCCCCGCGCGGCCAACGACGCCGCGCGCGGCATGGGCATGACCGATCGCCAGCGCCTTTTCGATGTCGAGTTCCCGCTCGCCTTTCCGGTGATCCTGACCGGCATCCGCATCGTGCTGGTGCAGAATATCGGCCTTGCCACCATTGCCGCGCTGATTGGCGGCGGCGGCTTCGGCGTGTTCGTTTTCCAGGGCGTCGGCCAGACCGCGATGGATCTGGTGCTGCTCGGCGCGCTGCCCACCGTGGCATTGGCCTTTGCGGCGGCCATCATCCTCGACGCGGTCATCGAGATGACCGCCACCAAGCGCAGGGTAGTTGAAACGGCATGATCGAGATCGAGGGCATCACCAAGCGCTATGACGAGACGACGGTGGTCGACAATGTTTCGATGGTCATTGAGCCGCGCACCATCGCCACCATTGTCGGCACGTCGGGATCCGGCAAGACGACGCTGCTCAGGATGATCAACCGGCTGGTCGAGCCGACCTCCGGCGTCATCA
Organism: Mesorhizobium sp. M2A.F.Ca.ET.037.01.1.1; assembly: GCF_003998075.1. NCBI lineage: Bacteria > Pseudomonadati > Pseudomonadota > Alphaproteobacteria > Hyphomicrobiales > Phyllobacteriaceae > Mesorhizobium > Mesorhizobium sp. M2A.F.Ca.ET.037.01.1.1. The sequence continues at coordinate 950 of NZ_RZSA01000366.1, forward strand.
AGCTCGACGGCGCCGACAACCGCTCGGTGCCTGGCTATCAGCTGCGCCGCAGCATTGGCTACGCCATTCAGGGCCATGGACTGTTTCCGCATCGCACGGTGGCGCAGAACATCGCCACTGTGCCGCTGCTGCTCGGCTGGGACAGGGATCGGATCAAGGCGCGTGTCGACGAGCTGATGACGCTTTACCAGCTCGATCCACAGGCCTACGGCCCGCGTTACCCGCACGAGCTTTCCGGCGGCCAGCAGCAGCGTGTCGGCGTGGCCCGCGCTCTGGCCGCCGAGCCAAACGTGCTTTTGATGGACGAGCCCTTCGGCGCGTTGGACCCGATCATCCGCACCAAGGCGCAGGAGGATCTGCTGGCGATCCAGAAGCGTTTCGGCACCACCATCATCCTCGTCACCCACGACATGGAAGAGGCGGTGCATCTGGGCGACAAGATCGCCGTCATGGATGCCGGCAAGCTGGTGCAATATGCCAAACCGGCGGAGATTCTGGCCAGGCCGGCGAGCGGCTTCGTCGAGACATTGGTCGGCGCCAGCGAAAGGCCGTTCCGGCTGCTGTCGCTCGGGCCTGTGCGCGATGCGGTGGAGCCGGGCGGCGCGGAAGGCGAAGCGATCCCCGGTGAGGCCACGCAGCGCGACGCGCTTGCCGAGCTTCTGTGGTCGGGGCGGCCCGCGCTGCCGGTAAAAGGCGCGGACGGCAGGCTCATTGGCCGCGTCACCGTCGAGGGCCTGGTGAAACGCGCGGCGAGGCCGCAATGAAAGCCTGGCTGCCCGCGCTGCTGAGGCTGGCTGTCCTGGCGCTGCTGGTGGTCTTCATCATCAGCCCGGGCTGGTTCGAGCCGCTGTTGAAACCCCTGACCGAGAATGGCGCGCCGGCGATCTACAACCAGGGCAGCCTGCTGACGCTGACCCTGCAGCACCTGCGGACCGTCCTGGTCGCGACGGTCGCGGCAACGATTGTCGCGGTGGCTTTAGCCATCCTGGTCACCAGGCCGGCAGGCGCCGAGTTCCTGCCCTTGTCGCGCAGCCTGGTCAATATCGGCCAGACCTTTCCGCCGGTTGCCGTGCTGGCGCTTGCGGTACCGGCCGTCGGCTTCGGCGAGAAGCCGACGCTGATCGCGCTCTTCCTCTATGGGCTGCTGCCGATCTTCGAGAATGCGCTGACCGCGCTGACCACGCTGTCGGGCAATGTGATGGAAGCGGCGCGCGGGGCCGGCATGACCGGCTGGCAAAGGCTGATGAAGGTCGAGTTGCCGCTCAGCGCCCCTGTTATTCTGGGCGGCATCCGGCTGTCGGTCGTCATCAGCCTCGCCACCGCGACGATCGGCTCAACGGTTGCAGCCAAGACCCTGGGCGAGGTGATCATCGCCGGCCTGATCTCGAATAACCTTGCCTTCGTGCTGCAGGGCGGTCTCATCGTCGCCGCGCTTGCGGTGCTGATCTATGACGGTCTGTCGGCCATAGAGCGCTACGCCGCGCGGCGGATGGGGCAGGGGGCAGAGTAGAGATGTTCAGACATCTGTTTCGCTGATTTCCGCCATCTTCAGAAGATGGCGCACGAGACCCGTCTTGAGGGGCTTGTTGCCATGTATCGGGATAGAGAGACGCACAATGCTTCCCTCTTTTCCATAAATATGATGGCTGCCTGCTATTCGCAGAAGTTGCCAGCCTCGCCGCTCAATGGCCCTGGCCAGATCCTTGCCCGAAATGGATTTCAAACTGCGATTTCCACCACCTTGCCGGGAACTGAAGTGACCGAAGACGGCAGATCTACCGAAAGGCAGCCTTCAATTGCCTCACGCAGATTTGCCATGAGTTCGTCCAGGGTTTCTCCTTCGGTTGCGCATCCCGGAATGGCGGGAACCTCGGCCCAGAATCCACCTTCTTCCGCTTCGTGCACGATAGCTTTGAACTTCATTGATCAACTCCTGTCCACCCGGAAGATATGCTTGGCATTGAGCATTTGCAAAGCGCCGATCCGTCAGCCGCCAACCTCGCCACGGACCGATCCTGAGCAGCCGGACCCAACGTCATTTCAATCGATCTAATTCCAGGCTCGCGCTGGCACAACGATTCCCGCCTTCTTCTTTTGGGCGAAAGCCGGGCAAAAACCGAACAATATCTTGACGTTCCAAGCCTTGTTTCGCATACCCCAACCAAGAGGTGGATTCCAAGCGCGGCATCCGTCTCCGTTCCAACGGCCCAGGGAGGGGTTCTTTTGGGCCAACAATCGAGGAAAATCCGGCAATGACCATTATTACCGCCGTCATCGCCTGCGGCTTGCTGTCAGTTCTGTACGCCATCTGGGCGACACGTTCGGTCCTTGCGTCCGATCAGGGCAATCAGCGCATGCAGGAAATCTCCGCCGCCATCCGCGAAGGCGCCCAGGCCTATCTGGCGCGCCAGTACACCACCATCGCCGTGGTCGGCATCGTCGTGCTCCTGCTTGCCTGGTGGCTGCTCTCGATCACCTCCGCTATCGGCTTCCTGATCGGCGCCGTGCTTTCGGGCACCGCCGGCTTCATCGGCATGCATGTCTCGGTACGCGCCAATGTTCGAACCGCGCAGGCCGCCTCCAACAGCCTCGCCGCCGGCCTCGACATCGCCTTCAAATCCGGCGCCATCACCGGCCTGCTGGTCGCGGGCCTGGCGCTGCTCGGCGTCTCGATCTACTACGCCATCCTCACCGGCCCGATGGGCCTGCAACCGAACGACCGCGTCGTCATTGACTCGCTAGTTTCGCTCGGCTTTGGCGCATCGCTGATCTCGATCTTCGCCCGTCTCGGCGGCGGCATCTTTACCAAGGGTGCGGATGTCGGCGGCGACCTCGTCGGCAAGGTCGAGGCCGGCATTCCCGAAGACGATCCGCGCAACCCTGCCACCATCGCCGACAATGTCGGCGACAATGTCGGCGACTGCGCGGGCATGGCCGCGGACCTTTTCGAGACCTATGCGGTGACCGTCGTCGCCACCATGGTTCTGGCCGCCATCTTCTTCGGCGGCACGGCGGCGCTGGGCGCGGCCATGCTCTATCCGCTCGCCATCTGCGGCGCCTGCATCCTGACCTCGATCGTCGGCACCTTCTTCGTCAAGCTCGGCTCCAACGGCTCGATCATGGGCGCGCTCTACAAGGGCCTGATCGTCACCGGCCTGCTGTCGATCGTCGGTCTTGCCGCCGCGACCTCCGCCACGGTCGGCTGGGGCGAGGTCGGCACCGTTGCCGGCATCGGCATCACCGGCAAGAACCTGTTCATCTGCGGCCTCATCGGTCTGCTGGTGACCGGTTTGATCGTGGTGATCACCGAATACTACACCGGCACCAACAAGCGTCCGGTGAATTCGATCGCCCAGGCGTCGGTGACCGGTCACGGCACTAATGTCATCCAGGGCCTCGCGGTCTCGCTGGAATCGACCGCGCTGCCGGCCATCGTCATCGTCGGCGGCATCATCGCGACCTACCAACTAGGTGGCCTGTTCGGCACGGCGATCGCCGTCACCACCATGCTTGGCCTTGCCGGCATGATCGTGGCGCTCGACGCCTTCGGCCCGGTCACAGACAATGCCGGCGGCATTGCCGAAATGGCCGGCCTGCCCAAGGAAGTGCGCCACTCCACCGACGCGCTCGACGCTGTCGGCAATACCACCAAGGCGGTGACCAAGGGCTATGCCATAGGTTCCGCTGGTCTCGGCGCGCTGGTGTTGTTCGCGGCCTACTCGAACGACCTCCGGTTCTTTGCCGCCAATGGCGACAAGTACCCCTACTTCCAGGGCATGGGCGACGTCTCCTTCGACCTCTCCAACCCCTATGTCGTCGCCGGCCTGATCTTCGGCGGCCTGATCCCCTATCTGTTCGGCGGCATCGCCATGACCGCCGTCGGTCGCGCCGCCGGCTCGATCGTCGAGGAAGTGCGCAAGCAGTTCCGCGAGGACAAGGGCATCATGGCCGGCACCTCGAAGCCGAACTATGCGCGCGCCGTCGACATCCTGACCAGGGCGGCGATCCGGGAGATGATCATCCCGTCGCTGCTGCCGGTGCTGGCGCCGCTCGTCGTCTATTTCGGCGTGCTGCTGATCTCGGGCTCGAAGGCCTCGGCCTTCGCCGCGCTCGGCGCCTCGCTGCTCGGCGTGATCGTCAACGGCCTCTTCGTCGCCATCTCGATGACCTCCGGCGGCGGCGCCTGGGACAACGCCAAGAAGTCGTTCGAGGACGGCTTCACCGACAAGGACGGCGTCAAACACCTGAAGGGTTCCGAGGCGCACAAGGCCTCGGTCACCGGCGACACCGTCGGCGACCCCTACAAGGACACCGCCGGCCCGGCCGTAAATCCGGCGATCAAGATCACCAACATCGTCGCGCTGCTTCTTCTCGCCGTGCTCGCGCACGGCTGATCGCGGCAGCTATTCCAGGATAAAGCCCGCGGGAGCGATCCCGCGGGCTTTTTTTTCACATGACACCATGCGTGCCGCCTTCCCGGCGGGCACTCAGTTGGCTTCGGGCCTTTCGGTGCCATGGCGATAGCGGGCCAGCAACGCGTCGATGTTCGGCTCTCGCTCGGGCATTGGCGGCAAGCCGCGTGTCTGGCGCAGCATGGCAATGAAGGCGCCTCGGCGATGCTGGCGGCGGAAGGAACGCGCCCGCGGATGTATGCCAAGCATCGCCAGGAGCCTGCGTTTAAGGTAGCGGGAACGCTTGAGGGGAGCAGGTTCCTCGGCGTTGCCAAGAATCCTGGCGCGCAAAGCGTCCGGCGAGCTCATCGCGTCCATCAGTTCTTCCTGCTCCTGCGCCGTATCACGCGCATAGCTGCCTTCGCGCTTGCCCGAATGCAGCATGAGCACGGTCAGATGCGGCATTGTCGCGATCACCGCACCCTTGCGCCAGGCACGGAACAGCCAGTCCTGGGAACTCTCGCAA
>NZ_RZSA01000367.1:0-5849 GCF_003998075.1 Mesorhizobium sp. M2A.F.Ca.ET.037.01.1.1
CAGCAGTATCTCCACGCGGTCGGCTTCGGCGAGCAACCTGTCGAAGTCCGAGGCCTTCAGCGCCTGCGGATCGGCAGGTTCCCAGCCATGGATGCCCGACGGCAGCACAAGCAGCGATCCGCGATGCGACATGTCGGCAAAGCGAAAGCCGCCATTGCCATAGGCTTCGATCGCCGCCTTGCCGGGGAAATGCGCCTCGCGGATGATGATGCCTTTGGCCATGGATCTAGAGCATGATGCCGAAAAATGTTGAGCAGTCTTCGGACGCCATCATGCGCTGTCTCTCTGATTAGAGCCGATGATTTCAGGTCGACCCGACCTGAAATCATACCGACGCTGATGGCGTCAGGTCGTCAGGGCCTTGCCGTTCACCGGCTTCTTCTCCTCTTCGGTCGCGGCTTGCGGCCGCAACCGGAACAGGATCAGCAGCGGCGCGGCGATGAAGATCGACGAGTAGGTGCCGAACACCACGCCGAACAGCATGGCCAGCGTGAAGGAGCGGATGACTTCGCCGCCGAACAGCACCAGCGCCAGCAGCGCCAGCGACGTCGTCACCGAGGTGAGCGTGGTTCTCGACAGCGTCTCGTTAATGGCGTTGTTCAGGAGCTGCGGCAGCGGCATCTTCTTGTATTTTCTGAGATCCTCGCGGACGCGGTCATAGACGACGATGGTGTCGTTCAGCGAGTAGCCTATGATGGTCAGGATCGCCGCCAGCGACGATTGGTTGAACTCCAGCCCAGTCAGGACGAAGAAGCCGATCGTCATCACCACATCGTGCACCGTGGCGACGATGGCTCCGACCGCGAACTGCCATTCGAACCGGAACCAGACATAGAGCAGGATGCCGACCAGCGCGATCAGCATGGCGATCGTGCCTTGCTTGGCGAGCTCGCCGGAAACCGTCGGTCCCACGACCTCGACGCGACGGAAATCATACTGGTCCTGCAGCTCACCCCGCACCTTGTCGATGACGGTTTGTTCGGCATTTTCGCCGGCGTCCTGCGTTCCGACGCGGATCAGCACATCGTTTGGCGCGCCGAATTGCTGCACCTGGATTTCACCGATGTTGAGGTCCGACAATCGCGAGCGGATGTCGCCAAGATTCGCGTCGCCCTGCTTGGATTGCACCTCGATCAGCGAACCGCCCCTGAAGTCGATGCCGTAGTTGATGCCGAGGGTCAGGAATCCGACAACCGAGAGGATGGACAACGTGCTTGAAAGCGCAAAGGTCCAGCGGCGGATGCCCATGAACGGGATCTTCGTGCCCGGCGGAATGAAGGTGACCGGCGCGCGCGGCAATTCCTTCGGACGAGCGCGGCGCAGCCAGATCGCCACCAGCATGCGGGTGAAGGTGAAGGCGGTGAAGACCGTGGTCAGGATGCCGATCGCATAGGTGACGGCAAAGCCTTTGACCGGACCGGTGCCGAGGAAAAACAGCACGACGGTCGCGATCAGCGAAGTGACGTTGGAATCGACGATGGTCGCCAGGGCCTTGGAGAAGCCGGTGTCGATCGCCTGAATGACTGAGCGGCCGTTTCGTCGCTCCTCGCGGATGCGCTCATAGATCAGGACGTTGGAGTCCACCGCCATGCCGATGGTGAGCACGATACCGGCGATACCCGGCAAGGTCAGCGTAGCGCCGAGCAGCGATAGCGCGCCCACGATCATCGCCACGTGGACCGCGAGCGCGACGTTGGCGATAAAGCCGAGGAAGCCATAGGCGACGAACATGAAGGCAACGACGAGGATCGAGCCGATCACGCCCGCCACCTTGCCGGCGTGGATCGAGTCCTGGCCGAGGCCCGGGCCGACTGTGCGCTCTTCGATGATGGTCAATTTCGCCGGCAAGGCGCCGGCGCGCAGCAGGACGGCGAGGTCGTTGGCGCTCTCGGCCGTAAAGTTCCCCGAAATCTGCCCCGTGCCGCCAAGGATAGGTTCACGGATGACCGGCGCCGAGATGACTTGATTGTCTAGCACGATCGCAAAAGGTTTGCCGACATTCTGCTGGGTCGCCTGGCCGAACCGCGTCGCCCCGCGGGAATTGAAGGTGAACGAAACGACCGGCTCGTTGGTCTGCGAGTTATAGGTCGGCGTCGCGTTCGACAGGTCTTCGCCCGACACGATGACGCGGTTTTCAACCAGATAAGGAACGGGAGGATCGTCCTGCGAGTAAAGGACGGAGTCGCCGGGCGGCGGTCGATTTTTCATCGCGTCCTGGACCGGCACCGACGTATCGACCATCTGGAAGGTCAGCTTGGCGGTCTGGCCGATGATGTCCTTGAGCCTTTGCGGATTTTGCAGTCCGGGCACCTGAACCAGAATGCGATCGTCACCCTGCCGCTGCACGATCGGTTCCGTGGTGCCGAGCGCGTTGACACGCCGCTCCACCACTTCGATCGCCTGCGACAATGCCGTTGATGTGCGATACTTGATGCCAGCATCCGTGACGGTGAACTTCAGCAACCCAGGCTCGGAATCATCCAGGGTCATCGACTGAACGGAACCACCGCTAAAGAGCCCGGCCGCGACCGGATTGGTTATCGGCTTCAGCGCCGTCTTGGCGGCTTCGACCTGGCTTGGATCGTTGATGCGCACCTGAACGGTCCGGCCGGTTCCGCCAAGGCCGGTGTATTGGATCTTGGCGTCGCGCAGCAGCGTCCTGATCTCGTCGCGCGTGGTCTCCAGTTGATCCTTGATCAGGTCGTTCTGATCCATCTGGAGCAGGATGTGCGAACCGCCCTGAAGATCGAGGCCGAGCGTCATCTGCCGCTTCGGCACCCAACTCGGCAATTGCGCCAGCGTGCTTGCCGGGAAGAGATTGGGCACGGCGAGGATCACTGTGATGGCCACGGCGAGCCAGATCAGGATCATCTTCAGGCGCGAGAAATAAAGCATTCGTTCTTATCCGTTCAGGCGTACAAGCGGCAGCGTTCCGCCATCGGCGAGGGTGTCAGCTATGGTTATCGTTCCGACCACGGCCGGCCCTATCGCGCTTCCTCGACGATTGTCAATCTCGCCGGCAGCGCGCCGGTGCGCAATAACACGGCGAACTCCTTGGCGCTCTCGGCCCTGAAATTCCCCGATATCTGTGCGGTGCCATTCTCAATGGGTTCCCGGATGATGGGCGCTGAAATCACCTGATCGTCCAGAATCACCGCAAACGGCTTGCCGATATTGCGCGTGGTCGCCCACTTGAAACGTTGCGTACCCTTGGAATCGAGCCGGAATGCGACGACAAACTCTTCTGTCGAACTGTCGTGGGTCGCTTTCGCGTCCAGCACGCTGTCGCCCGAGACAAGCACCCGGTCTTCGATCAGATAGGGAACTGGCGGATCGTCCGGCGTGTAAAGCACGGTTGAACCGGCAGGCGGCTGGCCATTGACCGCGTCGTCCACCGGCATCGAAGTATCGACCAACCGGAAGCGCAGTCGACCCTGCCGCGCAAGGGTTTGCGCCAGACCGTGCAAATCCGCGACGCTCGGCGCCTGAACCAGTATGCCGTCATCCGTCAACTGAACCGTGGCATCGGCCACGCCAAGTTCGTTCAGCCGGTTTTTGATGACTTCGATCGACTGTGTGAGCGCGGCAGAGGTCCGATACTTCGCTCCGGCATCCGTCATGGTGAACTTCAACAGGCCGGGCTCGCTATCGTCGAGCGCAAACTCCTGGACCGGACCTTCTTTGCCGGCAATGGGATCGACCACCGCCTTGAGCGCCGCCTTGGCGGCCTCGACCTGCGAGGCATCGCTAATGCGCAGCTGAACGGTCAGGCCCGATACGACAAGACCGTTATAGTTGATCTTCGGCTCGGCGTCGCGAAGCAGCGTCCTGATCTGATCCCGCGTTGCTTCCAGCCGGCGGCTTCTTACCTGCTCCCTATCCAGGTGAAGCAGAACATGTGCGCCCGGCACCGATGCAAAAACAGCCGACGCGCCAAAGACCATCGAGACCAGGGCAAGCCCGATCAAAACGATCTTCAGGCGCGAAAAATAGACCATATGTTGCCGTTCGTCGGAGCCCTGCCCGCGGCCATCGCCGCCGGGATTGCGCTTACTTCTTGGCGTTCTGGTTCGCCACCGGCTCGCCCTTGACGCGCACGTCCGAGATCGTCGAACGCAGCGCCGTCACCTTGGTTCCGCCGCCAAGGTCGATCTCCAGCTCATTGTCGTCGATCACCTTCGTCACCTTGCCGACGAAGCCGCCGCCGGTCACCACCGTATCGCCGCGGCGCACCGCCGAAAGCATTTCCTGGCGCTTCTTCAGCTGCGCGCGCTGCGGCCGGATGATCAGAAAATACATGATCACGAAAATCAGGACAAACGGCAAAATCGAGATGAACATGTCTGGCGAAGCGCCGACGCCCTGGGCGTATGCCGGTGTAACGAACATCAAGAAACTCCTGGATGGTGAAATTCCGCCGCGGCCGCCCCGCGAAAATTTGGCCGGAATATAGTCGGTAAACTTGCCAATGCAACTGCGCTGCGGGCCCAATCCGTTGCTTTTCCAGCCGTTTGCGGCGTGCTAGAGCGTCGCAGCGGAAGCGGCTTCGAGGCCCCCGAAAGATCATGCTCCAACAAAAGCTTGGACCTGGTTCTTGCAGCGATGTCATGGAAGCTGCTCCCACACGCTGAAGGACCTCAACAAAAAAGACCCAAAATGACCGACAGCCTGGACGCCTTGAACAAGAAACTGGATCGCCTGATCGAGGCGGTTTCCCGTCTCGCCCCGCCGCCGGTGCCACAGACCGATCTCGGCGTGGCGGACTGCTTCGTCTGGCAGGCTGATCCCGGTTTCCTGGAGCCGGTGCGCAAGGTGAACCGCGTCGATATCGGCCTGATCCGCGGCGTCGACCGCGTGCGCGACATCCTGCTCGACAACACCGAGCGCTTCGCGTCCGGCTATGCGGCCAACAACGTGCTGTTGTGGGGCGCGCGCGGCATGGGCAAGTCGTCTCTGGTGAAGGCCGTGCATGCCACCGTCAACGCCTCTGACAAGCTCGACCGGCCGCTGAAGCTGATCGAGATCCATCGCGAGGATATCGACACGCTGCCCAAGCTGATGGGTCTCCTGAAGGCGGCTCCCTATCGCTTCATCCTGTTTTGCGACGACCTCTCCTTCGACCATGACGACACCTCCTACAAGTCGCTGAAGGCGGCGCTGGAAGGCGGCGTCGAAGGCCGGCCGGGCAATGTCATTTTCTACGCCACGTCCAACCGCCGGCATCTGTTGCCGCGCGACATGATCGACAATGAGCGCTCGACCGCCATCAATCCTTCCGAAGCGGTCGAGGAAAAAGTCTCGCTTTCAGATCGTTTTGGCCTGTGGCTCGGCTTCCACAAATGCTCGCAGGACGAATATCTCGACATGATCGACGGCTATGTCCGCTATCACGACCTGGCCATCGATCCCGAGCAATTGCGCGCCGAAGCGCTGGAATGGGCAACGACGCGTGGCAGCCGTTCCGGCCGTGTCGCCTGGCAGTTCACGCAGGACCTCGCCGGACGGCTCGGCAAATCGCTGAAAGACTGACGAGCGGAAGTCACTTCTGCGCCCGTCGCAAGTCGCGCGGCGTCTGGCCGATCTCCCGGCGCATCCAATGCGCCAGATGCGACTGGTGCGCAAAGCCGGTCAACGCCGCGACCTCGCTCGTGCCGAGATCGCCGCGCCGCAGCAGGACGCACGCCCTTTCCACTCGGCGCCGCAACACGTAGCGATGCAAGGTGACACCCATCGCGGCCTTGAACCATGTGCGCAGATGCGAGCTGCTCGCGCCGGCCACCCGGCTCAGGCGATCGATCGAAAGCGGCCCGTGAAGAGCGGTCTCGATGTGGTCGAGGACACGCTTGAGC
>NZ_RZSA01000368.1:0-5840 GCF_003998075.1 Mesorhizobium sp. M2A.F.Ca.ET.037.01.1.1
ATCCGCATGTGCCTGGATCGTCCCGACATCTTCAAGAGGCAGTTGCGGGCACTGCTCAGGGCCGCGGTTCACGGCAACATCAAGGTGATGCTGCCGATGGTCTCGGAAATCGCCGAGGTGACGCGGACCCGCGCGCTGGTCGATGAATGCGCGACCGAGTTGAAGGCCGAAGGCGTGCCGCATGCAAGCTTCGACCTCGGCGTGATGATCGAGACGCCAGCCGCCGTGCTGATCGCGTCGGCGCTGGCGAAGGAAGTGGCGTTCTTCTCGATCGGCACCAACGACCTCACCCAGTACATCATGGCCGCCGACCGCCTCAACCCGACGGTCGCCAAGCTTAACGACGTCACCAATCCGGCGGTGATGTCGGCGATCGAGCTGACGGCCAAGGCGGGTGTCGCCGCCGGCATCATGGTGGGCATGTGCGGCGAGGCCGCCGGCCGTCCGGACCTGATCCCGGCCTTCATCGGGATGGGCCTGACCGAGCTCAGCATGAGCCCGGCCTCGATCCAGCGCGCCAAGAAGACCATCGCGGCGATGGCGCCCGAAAGATAGCGGATTCCTCGCGGCGGTTACGTCAGATGCGCGAGCAGAGTGGCGAGAACCGGTGTCAGTTCCTGGACGGCATTGGCCTGAGCGCAAGCCTGCCGGATGCGATCCTCCCGCACTTCGGCCGCCAGCACCGCGATCTCGAGAATGTCGGGCTCCGGCGTGCAGCCGTCCGCCTTGGTCGCCAGTCCGCAGGCAAGCACGACAGGCGCCAGACATCTTATGTCGAGCGACCGGTCGGCCGTGGCCGCCTCGCCAGGCTGAACCGGACGGTGGTTGAGGCATTCGACCAGCAGAGCCGCGCAGGCCGCAGCGACCTGGTCGGTGGAGACCGCATCCGCCGTCGCTCCAGCCAGAAGATCGGCATGGCGCTTGCGCATCGCGGCGTGCACGGCGGAAAAACTCGCCTCGTGTACGCGGGGATTGTCGACGCCGTGACCGGCCAGAACCGCGCGGGTCAGATAATACATGTCGCGCCTGAATTGACGTTCGCCGCCGATCTGCCGGTCTTCATCGCCGTCCGGGAAATAGGAGCGCAGGCTTTTCACGGTCGTTCCGTCGACCTTGAGCGGCCGGGAATGGGGAACGAAGGATTCGGCGATCGTCAGCGCGTCGTCGACAGCGCTCGCGGCGTGGCCGAGCAGGCTGCGGCCCGGAAAGGGAGGCAAATTCCCGACTATATCATGAGACGTCTCGCCGGCGCTGTCGTGCCGGCTCTGGCGAATGGCGTCGCGCAGTTCCCGAAGCCGGTCCTTCAGGTTGGCGCGGACGTCCTCGGAGATTTGTCGCAGCATCGCCAATTGCCTCGAAATGCTGAAGTCGCCAACGGCTCGGGGGCGCCAGTCGCCCCTCTCTAGATTGTTCGTGTCGATTGGTAGATCAATAGACGATATTTAACCAGTACGCAGAATCGGCGACGGCATCGCGGAGGGGACCTTGGGCAGGCGACGGCAGGGCGAAGCTGAAAACGGCAAGGCGACAGCGGAGGCGGCCGACCAGGTCGTCAATGAAAACCGGACCGACCGGCTCAGGATCCGCGCCGCCTGGATGTATTTCGTCGAGCAGATGACACAGAACGAGATCGCCGACGTGCTCGGCGTCGGCCGGGTCACCATCGTGCGCATGCTGGCGGAAGCGAGGGCGCGCAACGAGGTCAAGATCACCATCGAGAGCGAGCTTCTGGAAATCGTGCGCCTGGAGCGCGCGCTGGAAAAGACCTTCGGCCTGCGGCAGGCGCTGGTGGCGCCGCTCTCCGACCCCAACGCCGATCCGATCCCGGCGATCGCCGCCAAGACCGGCATGTTCCTGTCCGACGCCATGAAATCCGGCATGCGGGTCGGCGTCGGCTGGGGCGTGACGCTGTTCCACACCTTGCCTTTCATCAGCGCCAAGTCGCTGACCGACTTCAGCGTGATCTCGCTGCTCGGCGGCGTCGGCGTCGCGCGCCGGGTCAACCCGGCCGAGTTCGCCTGGCGCTTCGCGCAGATTTTTCAGGGCGACGGCTATTTGATGCCGACGCCGGCCGTCGTCGACAGCGTCGAGACCAAGATCGCGCTGGTCGAGCGCTGCGGCCTGCAGGAAATCTTCGAGATGGCCGATGCGCTCGATGCTGTGCTGCTCAGCGTCGGCGGCATCGCGTCGGCCACCACCTTCTCGCGCGGCGGCTTTCTCAAGGAAGCGGACCGGGAGGCCCTGCTTGCGCGTGGCGCCGTCGGCGACCTTCTGTTCCATTTCTACGACCGCAAGGGCGACCTGGTCGACCATCCCGTCAACAGCCATGTGATGTCGGTGGATGTCGATCGGCTGCGCAAGGCTCCGATCCGAATCCTGACCTCCGGCGGCGAAGAGAAGACCGAGGCGCTGCTCGGTGCCATGAACCTGGTCGCGCCGACCGTGCTCATCACCGACGAGGAAAGCGCGCGCCGCATGCTGGCCGCGCATGGCGCGTCGAGGTAGTTGCCGCAAATTTCAATTGATGCAATATTGCTTGCAATATCACTTCTGCAACTCGATATAGTCGCATGAGGCTGGTTCTCGACACAGCACGCCGGCAAGGGTAAGCCGCCTGTCAAAGGTGACGAATTGGCAAAGTAGCCGAATTTCGGCTGGCTTGGAGTGAGCACGGCTTGCCTCGCGTTATACGCTGCTGTGCTTCGCTGCCGTAATCGCTCGAAAAAATAGAATAACGTGGAAAACAGATGGAAGGCCCGGCGTGATTTTGTCCTATTGGCCTCTTGCTTCTGAACCTTTGAGACTATAGGGCTTTGCGCGGTCCGGAGTGTAGCGCAGCCCGGTAGCGCACTTGACTGGGGGTCAAGGGGTCGTCGGTTCGAATCCGGCCACTCCGACCATTTTTAACCTGAGACTTGGCCCCAAGGCTTTCATCGACCGGGAGCGACCGCTTCGTGTCGGTTCGTTCGGCTGCTTGGCGGAGCTCCCAGCCGCAAGTCCCGCTGATGCCGGTACTCCAGCACGATGGCGCCCCAGATCAGCCCGAGCAGCAGATAGAGATGGCGCCAGTGGTCGATGTCGATGAAGGTGCCGAGGCCTATATTGCCAAGATAGGCGACATAGGCGCAGAGCAGGTAGGGCTGCCATGGCCGGTCGCGCAGAAGGATGCGGAAGCCGGTGCCGATCGTCCATAAGGTCAGCGTCAGGAACGAGACGAAGCCCAGCCAGCCGTAATCCATCAGCGTCTTCAGCCAGATGTCGTGCGTGTCCTCGCCATAGATCGTGCCGAAGACCAGAGGGCCGATGCCGAACGGATGCTCGATAGCCAGCTGGAAGCCGATCGCGTAGCGGGCGAAGCGGCCGAGTCGCGCCGAATCGTAGCTCTGCTCGAGCTGCGCGCGCTGGGTGAACATGTCCGACACGCCGGGCAGTTGCAGGATGATGAGGAAGGCGATGACCAGCAGCGCCACGGCGGCGATCGTCATCACCACGACCCGCAGCCGGAACTTGCCGCTGGCGCTCTGCAGGAACAGGCATGCCGTGAGCAGCACCGCCGACACCGCGAACATGCCCCAGGCGCCGCGCGAGAAGGAAAAGAAGATGCCGGCGGTGATGATGAGCAGCGGCATCGCAAGCAGCGGCATGCGCGACACCGGGCCGGTGAGCAGCAGGTAGAGCAGGTAGGTGCCAGGCAGCACCAGGAACGGCCCGAACACGTTCGGGTCCTGGAAGGCGCCGGCGGCGCGGTCGTATTTGGTGAACACCTCAGCGCCGGGAAAGGCATGGAAATAGCCGGCGATGCCGAGCAGCGACGTCGCCACCGCCGACACGACATAGGCGATGAAGATCAGCCGGTAGAGGCTAGGCTGGACCGAGGTCACCGAGGCGAAGAACACCGCGCTGAAGGCCAGGAACAGCGAGACGGCGAGATAAAGCGGCGTGTTGGCGAGATCCGCCATCTGCGTCATGGCGATCATGCCGCCAATGTTCATCGCCACCAGAAGCACCAGCAAGGGAACGATCGCGCGCGAGATTCGAAGGCCGAACAGCGCCCAGACCGCGATCAGTCCGGCCATGTAGATCTCGTAGGGCGCGGGCTCGCTGATGACGAAGCCGGAGAGCAGGATGCCGATGCCGATCGCGGCCGACGCGATCAGCGAGATCAGCTTCGCGTTGACCGCCGAAGGCGGCAATGCCCGCGGCTGCAACTCATGGGCGACGGCGCTCAATAGGCGTTTTCCGTGTTGAGCAGGCGGATCGGCGTCAGGAACAGGATGCGCAGATCGAACAGCATCGACCAGTTCTCGATGTAATAGAGGTCGTATTCGGTGCGCATGCGGATCTTTTCGTTGGTGTCCATCTCGCCGCGCCAGCCATTGATCTGCGCCCAGCCGGTGACGCCGGGCTTCACCTTGTGGCGGGCGAAATAGCCGTCCACCACCTCGTTGTAGAGCAGGTTGTGCGACTGCGCGGCGATGGCATGCGGGCGCGGCCCGACCAGCGACAGCGAGCCGAACAGGGAGTTGAAGAACTGCGGCAGTTCATCGATCGAGGTCTTGCGGATGAAGCGTCCGACGCGGGTGACGCGCGGGTCGTTCTTGGTCACCGTCTGCTTGGCGGTCGGGTCGGACCTGTCGGTGAACATCGAGCGGAACTTGTAGACCTCGATGATCTCGTTGTTGAAGCCGTGCCGCTTCTGCTTGAACAGCACCGGGCCTTTGCTGTCGAGCTTGATGGCGATCGCCGTGGCGAGCATTACCGGCGAAAAGAGGATGATGCCGACAAGCGAGAAGACGATATCGAAGGCGCGCTTGGCGACCGAGTCCCAGTCGTTGATCGGCTTGTCGAAGATGTCGAGCATCGGCACGGAGCCGATGTAGGAGTAGGCGCGGGGCCTGAACTGCAGCGCGTTGGAATGCGCCGAGAGCCGGATGTCGACCGGCAGCACCCAGAGTTTCTTGAGCAGTTGCAGTACGCGCGATTCGGCGGTCAGCGGCAGCGAAACGATCAGCATGTCGATGCGCGCGATGCGGGCGAATTCTATGAGCTCCGAGATCGTGCCGAGCTTCGGATAGCCGGCGACGATCGGCGGCGAACGCTTGTCGTTGCGGTCGTCGAAGATGCCGCAGATGCGGATGTCGTTGTAGGGCTGCTTCTCGACCGAGCGGATCAGCTGTTCGGCGGCCTTGCCGCCACCGACGATGAGGGCGCGGCGTTCCATGCGGCCATCGCGCGCCCAGCGCCGGATGAGGCTGGACATCACCAGCCTCAGGCCGAAGATCAGCACAAAGCCGACCACGAACCAGGTGCCGAACAGCAGGCGCGAATAGTCTTCCGAGGCCTTGATGGCAAAGGCGGTCAGCGCCATCAGCGCGAAGCTGCCGGCCCAGACAAGCAGCACCCGGCCGAAATTGGCGAGGGGGCGCATCAGCGCCGCGATCTGGTAGCGGTCGGTGACGTCGAGCAGCACCACGGCCAGGAACGATGTCGACGCGATCGCCAGCGGGTATTGCCAGGCCAGATAATTGAAGAAGCCGACATAGTAGAAATAGACGCCGAGCCCCGACAGGAACAGCAGCGCGAACTCGACCATGCGCAGCACACCGCTGACCATGATCGGCGACATGGTATCGCGCCGGTATTGCGAGGCGACCTGGCGCGCCACATCGTTGATGCCGCCGGGCTTTTCGCTTTCGGCGGGGGCGTCGTAGTTGCGCACCGCATCCATGGAAAAGCGGCGTGCGGGGTCGATCTCATTCATGGGAACTGTCCGCGAGCTTCGCGCAATTGCTTAGCAAAAGAGAGCTAAGAAAGGCTTGAAACAACCCGTGGTTTTGAAG
>NZ_RZSA01000369.1:0-5832 GCF_003998075.1 Mesorhizobium sp. M2A.F.Ca.ET.037.01.1.1
CTCCTCGCGATGGCGATAACGGGCGGGATCCTCCGCTGGCGTGGGCGGCTGTTCACCACTCGCTGGTTCCAACTCGCGGCCATGGCGACGACGCCGCTCGGTTTCGTCGCGGTAATCGCTGGCTGGACCGTGACTGAGACAGGGCGGCAGCCCTATGTGGTCTACGGCCATCTGCGCACACTGGATGCAGCCTCGCCAATCGCTGCGAGTTCCGTACTCGTTTCGCTGCTGCTGTTTGTGGTGGTCTATAACCTTCTGCTGCTCGCCTTCTTCTGGTACGGCGCGCGGATCGTCATGCGCGGCCCGGAAGACGTAAGCGTCCACCCGAATGCGGTGCGACCCGGGCTTGAACAGGCGGGCCCTGCCATGGCGGGCGGCTTCCTCAACAAAAGTCCGTCGCTGGCGGGAGAATGACCATGGATCTTCCGCTGATCTTCGCGCTTGTCGCGGCCGGAGCGGTCGGACTCTATGTCCTGGCGGACGGCTTCGATCTCGGCATCGGCCTCCTCTTTCTTCTCGCGCCGCGCGAGCAGGACCGGGATCTGATGATGGAGAGCATCGCGCCAATGTGGGATGGCAACGAGACCTGGCTCGTCTTCGGAGGGGCGCTTCTCTGGACGGCTTTCCCGATCGCCTACTACGTCCTTCTTCCTGCGTTCTACTTGCCTCTGATGATCATGCTTTTCGCGTTGATCTTTCGAGGCATTGCCTTCGAGTTCCGTTTTCAGGCCAGGCTATTCCGGCGAGGCTGGGATTATGCATTTGCCGCCGGCTCACTTCTGGCGGTGTTGGCCCAAGGCCTCGTGCTAGGGGGCTTCATCGGCGGAGTACCAGTCGAGAGCGGGATGTCTTCCGGTGGACCATTCAGCTGCTTTACTGTCCTGGGGTTGCTCTGCGCCGTGGGCCTTGTCAGCGGCTATGCTCTACTCGGCGCGGGCTGGCTTATCTGGAAAACGGATGGCCCGACCCAGATCTTCGGCCGGGAGGTCGGGCATGCGGCGTTGATCCTGACAGCGGCCTCCATGGCCATGGTTAGCGCGTGGACGGCTTTTACGGTGCCTGAGGTGGCGGAGCGCTGGTTCGCCTGGCCGCACATACTGCCGCTGGCACTCATGCCCCTGGCCGCGGTGGTCGCCATCGTGCTGATCTGGCGCTCGCTTTGGGGTTCCAACGATGGTCGGGCGTTCGTGTTGACGATTGTGCTGTTCCTGCTTGGCTTTGGCGGGCTCGCCGTCAGCCTGTGGCCCTATGTTGTGCCGCGCCATGCCACTGTGTGGAGCGCCGCTTCAGATCCCGCGACCCTGCGTTTTGTCGGCGCGGGCGTGCTCATCATCCTTCCCATCATCATCGCCTACCTCGGCCATGCTTACTGGGTGTTCCGCGGCAAGACGGTGCTCGGAGCTGGTTACGGCAGTCGGGGTGCCGAGATGCATGTCGGACGTCGCACGGCGGCGAGCCGCAATGAACTCCATCTGAGCTGAGCGATCGGCATTGGCTGGCGGCCATGGAGGCAAGAGCCGAGGTGAGCGCGTCATTGGCAACAACTCACGAAGGCTGTCAGTTCCGCTTCTTGGGATTGCCGTGGAGCGCATGGAGCTTCGCATTCCGCACGTGGATCGCGATGATGGCAGCGCTCTACGTAGCCTTCTGGCTGCTGCTTGAGAGCCCCTCGGCGGTCGATCGCCCGTAGACGGCAAAGAGCATTTTAGTGCGGCCTTGCTGGCAAGGGGTCCGTGGTTTTGCTCAAGGCGCTCATTCTTCTTCCATTTGCGGCAAGGTGAATTGGAAAATGGCGCCGCGCGGCTTGTTTGCGCTTGCCCACATTTTTCCGCCATGAGCCTCTATGATGGTGCGACAAATCGGAAGCCCCATCCCGAGGCCCGTGGGCTTGGTCGTATAGAGAGCTTCGAAGACGTCCTCGACACCCTTAAAAGTTAAGCCCGGTCCAGTGTCGCGGACTGTAACGATCACGCCATCAGGCGTATGCTGCGCGGTGATGATGTGTAGATCGCGAGCTTCGTCCTCAATCTCACTCATCGCCTCGATCGCATTGGCGATCAGGTTGAGGACGACTTGCTGGAGCTGAACCCGGTCCGCTCGAACAACCGGCAAGCCCCCTTCGAGTTCCGCACGTACTGTGACCCCGTTCTTGAGCGCTTCGCCTTGGGTGAGAGCCACGATCTCTCCGACCACTTCATTGATGTCCAGGTCCGCCTTGGACGGCGGTGCCTTTCCGAAGAGCGCGCGCATCCTGTCTATGATCTCGCCCGCTCGCGTGCCGTCCTTGACGATGCGTTCCAGCGCCTGCTGGACTTCCATCAAATCGGGCGGCTGTTTGCTGAGCCAACGCAGGGCGGCCTGGCCATTGGTAAGTGCCGCGGCGATCGGCTGATTGACTTCGTGCGCAATCGAGGCCGTCAGTTGACCCATTGTCGCGACGCGGTTGGCACGAGCCAGCCGCGACTGAATCTCGCGATACCGCCGCTCGTTCTCGCGCGCTTCAGCCTCCGCCCGCTTGAGGCCGGTCAAATCGAGCACGAAGGCAACGCCCTCGCCGCCCCTCTCCTCGAAGCTCGCCACACCGATAAGCAC
Source organism: Mesorhizobium sp. M2A.F.Ca.ET.037.01.1.1 (assembly GCF_003998075.1). Lineage (NCBI taxonomy): Bacteria > Pseudomonadati > Pseudomonadota > Alphaproteobacteria > Hyphomicrobiales > Phyllobacteriaceae > Mesorhizobium > Mesorhizobium sp. M2A.F.Ca.ET.037.01.1.1. The sequence goes on from NZ_RZSA01000369.1 coordinate 2,593, forward strand.
GGGCAACCGGGTTCCGTCCTTCCGCAAGTACTCTTTCTCGAAGGGTGGCAGACTGCCCGCGATCTTCAGTTCTGGCACAAACTGCTGCAGATCGCGGTCAAGCCATTCGGCCGGTGTCAGGTCCGTCCATCGCAGGCGACCTGAGGCAAGATCGTCACGGTCATAGCCCACCATCCGCAGAAGCGCCTCATTGGCCTCGGTGATCCGGCCTTCGATGTCCCAAAAAAAGATGCCGATGATATTGGCGTCGACCAGACGCCTGATTTTTGTCTCCCGCTCTGTCAGGTCCATATATAGTCGCGTGTTTTCCAGCGAGATCGCTGCCTGCGACGCAAGCAGCTTCAGCACCGGAATTCGCGTCGGCGCGAACACACCGGAAGCAAGGTTGTTCTCCAGGTAGAGTAGACCGATGAGCTTGGATTGGTTGAGCAACGGCAGGCAAAGGACGGAACGGGCCTGAACTGCACGGAAGTAAGAATCTTCCGAAAATGGATTGTCTGCCCTGGCCTGATCGATGACCACGCTTTCCCGCATTTGCTCGACATAGCGTAGAACGGAGGCCGGCACCCTGTCCGGCGACATCACCTCGTCCAACAACTGGACAGTTACCGTGTCTCCGTCAGTAATCGCCTCGACGACGATCCGTTGCTCTGCTCCTCGCGAGATCAGCAACACTCCCCGTTGCGCACCGGCCTGTTCGATGGCCGTGCGCATGACCGTGTCGAGCAGCTTTTCCAGGATCATCTCGCCGGACACGGATTGCGAAACCTTGAGCACCGTCGCGAGGTCGAGGTGGTCGACGGGTGCCTGGATCGTTGTTGTGGGATTGGGCAGCGCGCGCTCGTCATCCCTGAGATGAGGGTAAAGTTGATCGAGCTGACGCACCTTGCCGTCGGCGCCCCAGTTCAAATAACAGCGCCTGGCGTTCCGAAAATAGAGATGCGATATCTCATCGAAGCCGCGCGCTCGATAAAAGCGGGCGGCCCATTCATAGGCCAGCCCCTCGTTCTGCATGAAACCCTGCTCGCGTGCCGAGCCCACGGCGCGTTCGTAGAGCCGCTCGGCCTCCAGTTCCCGACCTTGCAGGCGAGCGATCTCCGCTTCGACCAGGGCTGCTCGATTTTCGAAGTTCTCAGGGCAATTCCCCGCCCAGAACACGAGCTTCTTGTGATGTTCGCCCAACGCCTTGAGATGCTCGCGCTGTTCGACCGGAGTCGCGTCATCAAATGCAGCCGCCCGCGCAAGCGCGTCGTAGAAATGGTATTCAGCCGCTTCGATGAACGGGCCATCCGTCCAAAAAAATCGTTGCACATAGCGGCCGGCTTCCAAGGCCTCATCATACCGACCGGAGAGAATGAGAGCCTGCAGTTTCCGGATCCAATACCAACATGCTGGCAGCGCCAGATAGCGGTCGGCGAGCAGATATTGTTCGAAGCGGCTCTCATCAAATTGGTCGTCGGAAAACGAACCGAAGTCAGGCGTGAGGCCTCTGAGCGTCTTGATGATTCCCAACTGGCCAACAATGACGGCAGTGGTTACATCGAAACCCAGTTTTTGCGCGAATTGAAGGCCATGCTCGGCCGTGCGCTGTACCTCCGCAAGCGGCGTACCCAGCGACAGGAGTTGCGTGACAGTCGCGTCGTACAAATAGCCGGCATAAGTCAACTCGCCCGCTTCCAAAACCATCTCAAGCGCACGCCGGATTACTGGCTGGGCGTCACGGAAGGGCCGAATCCAGGGTAGAACCATCACCCCGAAAGCCGAGTGCACACGAACCTTGTAGCGTTCAAAGCCCTCTTTCCCGACTAGATCCAAGCTGAGCTGGCTGAAGCGTTTCGTCGATTCATAGTCACCGAAGCGGACGCCAAGTGCCAGGTTGAGGCTCGCATAAGCATGGGCAGACGCATCGCAATTGCCGTGGTCTATGCTCAGATTTACCATCCGCAATACGAGCAGGCTTTCCAGGTTCTCATTGGCGTACAGGCCCGGCGACAGAAGCTCGAGGAGCACATCCATCGTGGCGCGCCGTTGCGGATCCGACATTAGCGGCAAATCGTACAGCGCCTCGATACTCCGGCCTTCGAGCCGTCGCCACATGCTCTCGAGCTCCTCGCCGACTTCCTCATCCGTCGGGGCAGCGGACCACTCAATGCCAACCTCGCGCAAATATTGGAGGCCCACCTCAATGGCACGATCCGGGCGTCCCGACAGCATGTGGAGAAGAACCTGCATACGTGTAGTTGCAGCTCTGTCCAGAACGCTCGCAGCGCGCCGTTGCAGCATCGACAGCCGCTCCTCTGCACCGGCCAGATTGCCGGTCAGCAACTCGCATTCGGCATTGTTGATGTCGATTGCAAAGGCGATGTCATAGCAGCGCGTCCACGGCTCAACGGGCAGAAGCGTCCCCCCGAGGACGAAGTAGTTCAACGCTGAAGCGTAGGCGGTCGCCGCCTTGGCGCGCTTACCGGCTATCAGGTTCAATTCGGCCAGCTGTAAACGCTCGCCCTCAGCCGTGATCAGGGCAGCGCCGCGGTTGAGCTGATTGACGATCTCGAAAATGACCTCGTCCCGCTTATGGGGCGGGGTGTTGGCCTCAAGCAGCCTGCCAATCCTGAGATGGACCGCCGCTCGCAAATCTTCGGGAATCAGCGAATACGCAGCTTCCTGGACACGGTCATGGAGGAAGCGGTAGGCGTCTTCCGAACGGAGCACGAGACCCGCACGAACTGCTTCCCAGAGGTCGCTGTGAATGTCCTCCATCGATGTGTCGTAGACCGTAGTCAGCAGATCGAGTTCAGCACTGGCACCCAAGCAGGCAAGCTTCTGCAACGCTCTCTGGGTTCCGACCGGCAGCCGGCTCAATTTTTCCAACAAGAGGTCAACGACATTGTCGGTGTAGCCCTTGGCGTGAATGCGATCGATGTCCCATGACCATTGCGCCTCGCGGTGGTCGAAAGCGAGCAGCCCCTCTTCCGCGAGCGAGGAAGTGAATTGAATGGCGAAGAATGGATTGCCGGCCGTCTTCTCGTGGATCAGTTGCGCCAGCGGTCGAACGCGCTCCGGCTCGTGGCGAAGAGAATCTCCGGTCAGGCGCTCCAGATCTTCCGGGGCGAGCGGCGCAAGCACGATCTCGTTGACCACCGAGCCCGACTTGCGGATGGCATTTAACTTGTGCATCAGCGGATGCGCGAGGCTCACCTCGTTGTCGCGGTAGGCGCCAACCAGCATCAGATGCCGAAC
>NZ_RZSA01000036.1:0-14198 GCF_003998075.1 Mesorhizobium sp. M2A.F.Ca.ET.037.01.1.1
CATGAATGCCGACCATCGCGACGCGATTGCCCTTTATGCCCGTCACTTCGGCCGCGCCGCGGGCGACGGCTGGACCGTCACCGGCTTCGATGCCGACGGCATGGATCTCGCCGCACCGGACGCGACCTGCAGGATCTTCTTTCCCCAGCCTTTGCAAGCCGCGCGCGAATTGCGTTCGGTGCTCGTCGAGATGGCGAAAACGGGACGCGCGGCAGAGCAAGAGCGATAGTTGATCGCGCGCCGGCGAAAGCAACGCTTGATAGTTAAACGAAATGATCTACCTTTGTTATGGCGCTGATTCAGCAGCGCCTGTCGACATCTGAACATTGTGGAATCAGGCGCCATTGCCCCCTGGCGCCAGGATGAGCCAGGACCCTTGGGGGATCTATGATCTCAAACAGACTAATGGCCAATGCGGAATCGGCCGCCGCCTTTCTCACTCTCATGGGTAACGAAAAGCGTTTGCTGATCGTGGCCCATCTGATCGACGAAGAAATGTCGGTCGGCGCCATCGCCGAAAAGGTGCAACTCAGCCAGTCCGCGCTGTCGCAGCATCTCGCCAAGCTGAGGGCGCTCGATCTTGTCGAGACCCGGCGCGACCGCCAGATGATCTACTATTCCTGCAAATCCGAAGCGGTGCGCGAATTGCTGCGCATGCTGGAAGGCATTTTCGGCGACGGCGATCTCTCTCAGATGGCCTATCGGTTGCGTCGCGCCGGGGCTTGACCCGCGGCGCCAGTGGCTCATTACCTCGCTGACCATTCTCGGCGAGGCCTGTATGAACATCATCCCTATCGACGATCCCCAGGACCCGCGCGTCGCCGCCTATCTTCCACATCCGCGAGCGTGACCTCGTCGGCCGCCACGGCCGCTTCGTCGCCGAAGGCAAGGTGGTGCTGGACCTCTTGCTGTCGACAGGGCGCTTCGCTGCCGAGTCGGCTCTTATCCTCGAAAATCGGCTGGCGGGCCTGCAGGAAATCCTGCGCAAGGCGCCTTCGGATTTCCCGATCTATGTCGCGGCCGGCGAGGTCATGGACCGGATCGCCGGCTTCCACATGCATCGCGGCGTCCTGGCGATCGGCATGCGCGGCGATCCGGCGCCCGCCGAGCTTCTGGTGCAAGACTTGCCTCGGCAAGCCTTGGCCGTCGTCCTGGTCGGCATCTCCAATCACGACAATATGGGGGCGATCTTCCGCAATGCCGCGGCCTTCGGCGCGGACGCGGTACTGCTCGACCGGACCTGCTGCGATCCGCTTTACCGCAAGGCGATCCGCGTTTCGGTCGGCGCGGCGCTGAAGGTTCCCTTCGCGTCCTTCGACGATACCGCAGCCTTCACCGCGACGCTCGATCGGCTTGGCTTCAGCCAGTTCGCGCTCTCGCCGCGTGGCGCAACCAACATCCGCGATGCGGAGCGGCCAGCACGCCTGGCGCTCTATCTCGGCACTGAAGGCGAAGGCCTGCCACAAGAGCTGCTTGCCAGACTGCACACGGTACGGATCGCCATGGCGAAAGGCTTCGACAGCCTGAACGTCGCGGCAGCTTCGGCCGTCGCTTTGCATCACTTTTCAAACCGGTAGTGGCCCGCGGAACAGTCCGGGGGCGCCTCGCGATCGTCTCCTCAGTTGGACGAGCCGGCCTTCTGCAACGCCCTCACGCGGTCGGCAAGGCTGATGCCGCGCCCATTCTGCTGCCCCTCACTCGCCAGCGCCTTGGCGATAGTGGAATCCGGCCCTTCGAGCTTCATCGTCAGATTGACCACCTCGGCCGCCAGTTCGTTCATCTGTTCGCGAAGGCCGGCGCCGGAGCGTGCATCGCCCGCCGATTCCGGCATTACTGTCCCCGAGTCGGCAAGATCGGTTTTCAGCCGCTTGTTCTCACGCGCCAGGGCCGTCAGCCTTGCCTCCAGCCGTTCCCGGTCGGCCTCGAGCTTGGCGATCGCCTTGTCGACATCGTCGCTTTTCGCATCCGGGCCGGCAGTCAGCCGCGCGACGCCGTTTGCCACGGCGGTCTCCTTCGAACGTTCGCGCATTCGAGCAAGGTCCTTCTCGCGCCGGTCGAGCTTCTCCTCACGGTCGGCGAGCGTGGCGAGCAGCCGCTCCACCTTCTTCTCGAGCTCGGCCGTTTTCTTCTTCTCGACCTTCAACGCTTCGCGCGCAGCCTTGCTTTCCGAGGCGATTTCCTGGCTGTGGCGGTCCGCCTCCTTGCGCTGGCCCTTGAGCAACGCGATGTCGCTGGCGAGCTTTTCCAGCTCGGACTCGCGCGCAACCAGCTCGATCTGGCGGTTCGACGACGAGAAACTGGCGTCATCATACATCTGCTCGAGCTTCTGCAGCTCCAGCGCACGCTTCTCCAACGCCCGCTCGGCCTGCGCGTGCTTTTCCGAGAGGCGGTGCAAATCCTCCTCGCGTTGCCTGAGCTCCGCATTTTTGGCCTGCAAATCGGAGAGCGCCTGGTTCTTGTCCTTCTTTTCGACCGCGAGCCCCTTCAGGGCCTCGTGCCCGCGAGCGATCTCCACCAGCTGCTCGGCCACCTTCTCCTGCAAGTTCTTGACGGTTATCTCCAGCCGGCGCGTCGTCATTGCATATTCCGCCCGGACCCGGTCCTTGTCCGCCTGGATCTCGGCTTGTGTCAGCGGCAGCGACGCCTCCAGGCGTCTGCGCGTCAGCACGACGGCCCGCCGCCAGACCGCCGGCGCGATCAGCGACACCAGGAAAACGGCGCACAGGAAACCGAGTGCGAAGAACAGAACCGACTGGACCAAGGCGAGCTATCCACTTTACGGAGCGGCAATCGCTGGATTGTGCCATCTTGGCATGGCGGAAATTCAACGCTGCGGCAAGAGCTTGCCGCGGCGTGATCAGCACGGTCCGAGCGATTGTAACGGGCAGAACCCGATCAGAACGGGTTCCAGGTCGGCCTTTCGGTGAGCTTCAGATAGCCGAGATTGACCCCGAGGCGGGCGCCGACGCCGGTGCGGATCGGCACCAGCAGCACGCGATTGCTCTGCAGCACGTTGAAGCCCACGCCGGCAATGACATAGGCGGAGCCCGCAACGCCGCCGAAGCGGTTGTAGAGGCTGCTGATGTCGTCGAGGTTGTAGACCAGCATCATCACCCGGGAGCCCTCGCCGCCGAAATCCCAGCCGAGCGACGGCCCTTGCCAGAATACCTTATGGTCGCCGGCGTTCTTGGTGTAGAGCGTCCCCTCGCCATAGGTCAGGCCGCCGATGAGGGCCCCGGACCCCTCCTCGCCCAGCAGGTAGCCGTTCGGCAGGCCGTAGGACGCGAATATCTTCTCGACGACTGTGGCCAGGCCACCGGATGTCTCGCCGAAGAATTTATGACCGGAATCGATGATTTCCTGAGCTGTGTACTGTTGAGCCCGCGATGCCGCGGTCGAAAGGATCAAAGCCCCTAGGAGTGTGATGGTCACGGTAAGGACACGGACGAATGTCCGGTCGTAGTATCGGGAAAACATGCTTCCAATCTCCGTCAGGGAGCACTTTCGCCGACGCCTCGCACCCTTGCGGCTCTTGGCGGCCGTTCAGGGTGGCTATCACGGGCAAACTATGCCGTAATCCTTTTTCAACCATTAAGCTCCCACACGAAGATGGCGGTTCGAAGGCTGGGCTTTAGCCCCGACCACCGGTTTTCCCCCCGTGAACGCACCATTTTCAGGCTCGGCAATTTGGATTTGTTGCTGCGCGCTCAGGCGCTGTGTATTCAGAAAGCCTTGGGGAGGCACGTGATTCGTGTGGGCGGGCGCGAAAACGGTCGCTCAGCCGTGAACAAGTGACTTAAGCAGGGATTTCACCGATGGCCGAGCTCTTCACTCTTTCCGCGCCCGATCTCGCAGCGCTGCTTTGCAGCCGCGTCTGCCACGACATCATTTCGCCGGTCGGCGCAATCAACAACGGCCTGGAACTGCTCGACGAAGGCGGCGCCGACGAAGACGCCATGAAGCTCATTCGCCAGAGCGCCAAAAACGCCTCGGCGCGGCTGCAGTTTGCCCGCATAGCCTTCGGCGCCGCGGGTTCCGCCGGGATGATGATCGACACCGGTGATGCCGAAGCCGTGGCCATCGCCTTCTTGAAGAACGAAAAACCGGAACTTGTATGGAACGGCTCGCGCGCGCTGCTGCCCAAGAACAAGGTCAAGCTGCTGCTCAACCTCATTCTTGTCGCCCATGCGGCGATCCCGCGCGGCGGCAAGCTGGTGATCACGCTGGAAAACCTCGAAACCGAACCGCGCTTTTCGCTGTCGGCCAGTGGACCGATGCTGCGCGTGCCGCCGAAATTCCTCGAACTGCATTCCGGGCATAAGCCGGAGGAGCCGATCGACGCCCATTCGGTCCAGCCTTACTACACGCTGCTCCTGGCGCGCGAGGCCAACATGACGATCTCGATCCACGCGACTCCCGAAGAGATCGTGCTGACGGCCGCCTAAGAAAATAGAAGTATCTCTTATTGCTAATATTTGCGGCGGCTGTGCAGATCGAGCAATGCCGGCCGTGATCCATGTAACAGCGTCGTGACCAAAAACCGCGCGATGCCCTGTTTGGAAAAACTTTACCTAACGGCTTTTCAGCTTCTTTACCAGATTGGCCTATGATCATCGCCGGTTACCCGGAGGCTGCCGGTTCGGCAGATGGCAAAGAGGATCCGGACATGAAGCGTTGCCTTTTCGTCGATGATTCGAGCGTCATCAGGAAGGTCGCTAAACGTATTCTTGGCGGCTCGGACATCATTGTCGTCGAGGCGTCGACCGGGGTCGAGGCTACCGAAATCTGCGCCGACGGCATGCCGGACGTCATCGTCATCGACGGCGGGCTGGCCGACGTCCAGGCGGTGGACCTTATTCGCCGCATCCGCGCTATGGAAGCTCCCATCAAGCCCCAGATCCTGGTCTCGCTGGTCGAGGTCGATGTGGCCGCGATCATGCGCGCCAAGCGCGCCGGCGCACAGGGCTATCTGCTGAAGCCCTTCAACCGCGCGCAGTTGCTCGAAAGCTTCCGTTTCCTCAAGATCGCCGCCTAATTCGCAGGGAGCGGTCCAACAAAAAACCCGGCCTGAGCCGGGTTTTTGCTTGAAACCGTTTGGATCGCTTACGCGCTGACGCGGATATCTTCCGGTTCGCGCAGCACATAGCCGCGGCCCCACACCGTCTCGATGTAGTTCTGGCCACCGGATGCCGCGTCGAGCTTCTTGCGCAGCTTGCAGATGAAGACGTCGATGATCTTCAGCTCCGGCTCGTCCATGCCGCCATAGAGATGGTTGAGGAACATTTCCTTGGTGAGCGTGGTGCCCTTGCGCAGCGAGAGCAGCTCCAGCATCTGATATTCCTTGCCGGTCAGGTGCACGCGCTGACCGCCGACCTCGACGGTCTTGGCGTCGAGATTGACCACCAGGTCGCCCGTGGTGATGACCGACTGGGCGTGGCCCTTGGAGCGGCGCACGATGGCGTGGATGCGCGCCACCAGTTCGTCCTTGTGGAACGGCTTGGTCATATAATCGTCGGCGCCGAAGCCGAGGCCGCGCACTTTGTCCTCGATACCGGCCATGCCGGACAGGATCAGGATCGGCGTCTTGACCTTGGAGAGGCGCAGCGTGCGCAGGACTTCATAACCCGACATGTCGGGGAGATTGAGATCCAGAAGGATGATGTCGTAATCGTAGAGCTTGCCGAGGTCGACACCTTCTTCGCCGAGATCGGTCGTATAGACGTTGAAGCTCTCCGATTTCAGCATCAATTCGATGCTCTGTGCGGTTGCACTGTCATCTTCAATCAGCAGAACACGCATTTCATTCCCCTTTTCTGCTGCCGGGCCGTGTCACGACCCGTCCGGGACCCGGAGCAGTGATTGCCTGAACAGAAGGTGCCACCGACTGGTTAACAAATCCTAATTTCGTGTCATACACGATACCAGATTTTTTAACCCCTTTCTACACCCACTTGAATCTAATAACGAATCACATACGCAAACCGCTAATGCACCACATCAAAAAGTCAGCCTAAGTGACTCCAGAGACTCGCTGGCCTGGGCTTCCGCCGAGAGCCGGAAATTTTTACCCGGCCTTAAGTCCTCGCCCGTATGATTAACAATGCCCGTAAACGAATGGTTACCGCCGGCGAAAATCTTTAGGGCTTTGTTTCCTATAGCCCAGGGAAAGCCGGGGGAAACGGGCGGCGCTTGGGTCGTTCCGGGCGGACTGGACGGTATTGCAGGTGTGCGTTTGCGGAGTATCGAATCATGAAGTCACGTGAAAACCTCGTTCGGCTGAAGCAATTTCAGGTGAATGAGAAGCGGCGGCAGCTCTTGCAGCTGGACATGATGATCGCCGAGTTCGAACGCATGGCCGTTGAGCTGGAAGCGCAGATCATCGCCGAAGAGAAAAAAGCCGGCATCACCGACATCAACCATTTCGCCTATCCGACCTTCGCCAAAGCGGCCCGCCTTCGCCGCGACAACCTTAGAAATTCGCAAAGCGACCTCGCCCAGCAGCGAAGCACTGCCGAATCATTACTCGGCGAAGCTGAAGCGGAGCTTTCCAAGGCGGAGATGCTGGAATCGCGCGACACCAAGATCCGCGACGCCGAAATAGGCGGCCGCAGCGCCATGATCGGCTGATTGCCGGCATATTGCAGTCATTGCGGCAGACATATCGAGCCGGAGGCATTCCGCCGGCAGCTTCAGCACCGCCAGCCGGTCGAATCAGCCTCGTCGCCTGCTTCAGGACACGGCCATCTCGTCATGATCAGCCGATGCCCGGGCTCGGGCTTCCTTGATTTCCGGCGCATGCTCTTCGGCCCATGAGCGTATCTGGCTGAGCAGCCCCGCCAGGTTCTGGCCAAGCTCCGTGAGTTCATACTCCACGCGCGGCGGAATGACGGGAAACATCTCGCGCCGCACAAGACCGTCGCGCTCCAGCACACGCAGCGTCTGGGTCAGCATCTTGGGCGTGATGCCTTCCATCTTGCGCGCCAGCTCGCCATTGCGCAACCGGCCGCGCCGCAGCGCGCAGACGGTAAGATAAACCCATTTGCTGGCCAGCATCTCGAGCACGGTGTGCGACGGGCAGGTGCGCCGGAACGCGTCGTAACCGAGCGGTGAAACATCTTCACTATCCATAGGGTGCCTATATATCAAAAAGGTGCATACTCGACAATCAGCTATTACTATCCAAAAGATAGCGGCACATCCACTTGAACAGGAGGCGTTCATGCGTGCCGTTGTCCAGACTTCCGTCGGCGGACCCGAGGTCCTTTTCGTCGCCGAGCAGCCTGACCCCGCGCCCAAGCCCGGCGAGGTGCTCGTGCGCGTCAAGGCGGCGGGCATCAACCCAGTCGACGGCGCCGTGCGCGGCGGTTCCCACCCACTGCTCGGCGAGCCGCCCTTCATTCTCGGCTGGGATATTTCAGGAATCGTCGCCGCGCTCGGCGCCGGCGTGACCGCCTTCAAGGTCGGCGACGCGGTATTCGGCATGCCGCGCTTTCCCAAGCAGGCTGGAGCCTATGCCGAGCTTGCCGCGGCGCCGGTGGACGAGATAGCCGCGAAGCCCGCGGCCATCGACCACGCGCATGCCGCGGCCTTGCCGCTCGCCGGCCTGACGGCCTGGCAGGGCCTCGTCCGCCACGGCCGCCTGCAGGCGGGCCAACGCGCGCTGATCCATGCCGGTGCCGGCGGCGTCGGCCACCTGGCGGTGCAGATCGCCAAGGCGCTTGGCGCCTACGTCATTGCCACGGCCAGTCCAGGCAAAACGGATTTCGTCCGCGCGCTCGGCGCCGACGAGGTGATCGACTACGCCAAGGACGATTTCACGGGGAAAGTCGGCAATGTCGATCTGGTTCTGGATCCGATCGGCGGCGACCATGCCGACCAGTCGCTGGCAGTCCTGCGTGACGGCGGCGTTCTGGTTTCGCTGCTCAACGTTCACGATGCCACCAGGGCGAAGGCCAGCGCGCGCGGTATCCACGTCGAGCGCATGTCCGTGGTGCCCGACCGCGATGGTCTGGTCGAGCTTGCCAAGCTGGTGGATGCAGGCAAGCTCTCGCCACATGTGGCGAAGACCTTCCCGCTCGACCAGGCGGGAGCAGCCCATGCATTTTTGACCACCCGACCAATTGGCAAGGTCGTGCTGACGGTCTGAGGTTTTACAAAAGCGAAAAGGGCGCGGAACGTCGCGCCCTTTTCGTTAATGTCTGTCCAGCCTAGTGCCGGTATTGCTGGATCCGCGTGGTGCGCAGCCCGGCAAGGCCGTATTCGTCGATCGATGCCTGCCAGGATAGAAATTCTTCGGTGGTGAGCTTGTAGCGCTGGCAGGCTTCCTCAAGGCTGAGCAGGCCGCCGCGCACCGCTGCGACAACTTCCGCCTTGCGCCGGATAACCCAGCGCCGCGTGTTCGTCGGCGGCAGATCGGCGATGGTAAGAGGGCTGCCGTCGGGCCCAATAACATACTTGACTCTAGGTCTAACCAGATCGGTCATCGTACTCTCTACTAAAAACTCAAAGACCCAATCCCCGCCACAGTACCGCCACAGCTTTAAAAATTGCCTAAGCGAACCCTAATCACTAGGTAAGGATCGTGAACGCCCGGTTAGGATATCGTTTAGAATTTGAAACACCGGCCTCCAGGCCCTGAAATTGCCGGTAATTTCGTCCTGGGCCGCAAGCTGGCGCAGGCGGGGCGCTTGACCTATATTCCGGCCATTGGCATTGAGCGCCGCACAGTGAAAGCACCATGAACAGCCTCAACCTCCCTCGCCGCCCAGAAGAAACCCGCGTCGTCGTCGCGATGTCGGGCGGTGTCGATTCGTCCGTGGTCGCGGGCATCCTGAAGCGTGAAGGCTATGACGTCGTCGGCGTGACGCTGCAGCTCTACGATCACGGCGCCGCCACCCATCGCGCCGGTTCGTGCTGCGCCGGCCAGGACATAGACGACGCCCGCCGCGTTTCCGAAACGCTCGGCATTCCGCATTATGTGCTCGACTATGAGGAGCGTTTCCGCAAGGCGGTCATCGATCCCTTTGCCGAGAGCTACGTCGCCGGCGAGACGCCGATCCCTTGCGTATCGTGCAATCAGACGGTGAAGTTCGCCGACCTTCTGGCCACCGCGCAGGATCTCGGCGCCGACGCCTTGGCCACCGGCCACTACATCCGCTCGCGCGCCAACGGCGCGCATCGCGCCCTCTACCGGCCGGTCGACGCCGACCGCGACCAGAGCTATTTCCTGTTCGCCACCACGCAGGCGCAGATCGATTATCTGCGATTTCCCCTCGGCGGCCTGTCCAAGCCGCAGGTCCGCGCCATTGCCGAGGAGATGGGGCTGACCGTCGCCGCCAAGCAGGACAGCCAGGACATCTGCTTCGTCCCGCAGGGCAGATATTCCGACATCATCGCCAAGCTGAAGCCCGCGGCCGCCAACCCAGGCGACATCGTCCATATCGATGGCCGCGTGCTCGGCCGCCACGAAGGCATCCTGCGCTACACCATCGGCCAGCGCCGCGGCATCGGCATCGCCTCCGGCGAGCCGCTCTATGTCGTCCATCTCGACGCCGACCGGGCGCGCGTCATCGTCGGCCCACGCGAGGCGCTGGAGACGCACAAGATCTATCTGCGCGCCATGAACTGGCTTGGCGACGGGCCGCTGTCGGACGTTCCGGCCGGCGGCATCGAGCTCTTCGCAAAAGTCCGCTCGACCAGGCCGCCGCGCCCGGCCGTGCTGCATCACCGCAACGGCGTGACGTCGGTCGAGCTGGCCGACGGCGAGTCCGGCATCGCGCCCGGACAGGCCTGCGTGCTCTATTCCGACGACGGCAACGAGGCGCGGGTGTTCGGCGGCGGTTTCATCGAGCGTTCCGAGCGTGGCGCCGAGGCCGAGGCCATGCTGTCCAGGCTTGCGGCGAGGCCGGCGCAGATTCCCGCCGAGTGAGTTCTTAGTCTTATCGTCGCTGCTTCAGGACGGCTCAGACCGACGAGCCGGTGTGTATGACCGTGCCGGCGGTCAGGATGCGCAGCACCCGGATCGCTTCCTCGCCATCGGTGCGCGGCTCGGCGCGCGTCTCGATGCATTGCATGAAATGGGCAAGCTCGCGCGTCAGCGGCATGCCCTCGCCGACCGGCACGTAGGAGGGCTCGTTGGCCGTGAACGCCCATTGGCCGCTGTCCTGCCAGACCGCGTGGCGGTAGACAGCAAGCTTGCGCTCCCAGGGCTCGACGTCGTCGAACACGGCCATCGCCTTGGTGCCGACGACCGTCAGCCGCCGCTCCCGATAGGGATTGAGGCGCGAGGCGAAGAGATGGCTGCGCAGGCCGTTCGGGAAGCGCATATGCAGATGCGCGAAGTCGCTGAGATTGTCGAGCAGCGCCGCGCCCTCGCCCCTCACCTCGATCGGCTCGGTGCCGGGGATGGCCAGGATCATCGACAAGTCGTGCGGCGCAAGGTCCCAGAGCGCGTCGTTCTCGGTGTGAAACTTGCCGAGACCGAGCCGGTGCGAATGGATGTAGCGAACCTCGCCGAGCTCGCCATTGTCGATCAGCCCTTTCAGCGTCTCGAAGGCCGGATGGAAGCGCAGCACATGGCCGACCATGAAGACACGGCCATTGTCCTTGGCCGCCTTCACCGCGCGCTCGGCGTCCGCGACGGTCAGCGCGATCGGCTTCTCCACCAGCACGTCCTTGCCGCTTTCGACGGCCCGCACGGCGGTGTCGGCATGGAATTGCGGCGGCAGCGCCATGACGATGGCGTCGATATCGTTTCTCTCGAACAGCCTGTCCGGCTCGATCGCCAGGCAGTCCTGCTCGCTGGCGAAACCTTCGGCGCGGGCGCGGTTGACGTCGGAAACGGCATAGAGCGCGCCAAGCGCCTTGAGGGTGCGGATATGGTTGCTGCCCCAGTATCCGCAACCGAGGACGGCGATGCGCGGCTTCATTCGTTCAAACTCTAGAATTTCATGGCCGAGACATAGCGACGTGCCCCGCCGAACTCAACCCCGGGAGATGTCCTGAGTGTCTGTCCGGCAAAGCTTTTCTGGGATGAGATTGGGCCGGCCGGATTATGCCCACATGTCGGCCTCATCCAAGCTTGACAGGCTCACCCTCCCAACCTTATATCCGCGCGACCTTGGCGAACGCCTCGCGACGCCCGTTCCTTCTGGACGGTTTTCCGGGCCATTTGCCACCCTGGCGGGGTAGCTCAGTTGGTTAGAGCACGGGAATCATAATCCTGGGGTCGGGGGTTCAAGTCCCTCTCCCGCTACCATCTTCCCCCTACTCCTTGGACGCTGTGGGGAAGGCGTTGTTGCCAAGAGTGCCGTCATCCGACCAGCGATTTCGACTTCAACGCGCCGGTTTTCGAGGATCTCGAAACACCGTAACGGTTTCGATCAGGCCACGCATTGCCCCTGCACATCCGGAATCGCCAGGAAGCAATGCCCTTGGCACGCCCCGTCCGAAGTTGGTTCAGTTGCCCCTCGTAGCGGGCGAGCACCGCAGGGTGCAGCACGATCGGTCGCAGCGGGTACCCGATGCAACCCTGCCAAAATGCTCTTGGGCTCTTCGTTCAGCGTTGTTGATTGCGGTCCCAGCACGGTTGGGTCGCCATGGCCCTTCGCAATGGCGTTGACCAGCCGCTCCCATCTCCTGAGACAACTCCCCCTCTACGGCTCGTCCCTCTCATCGCGCAAATTAGACACAACGCGGCGGTTCTGCGACCTGCAGGCGGCGTCAGGGCAGTCGCGGACGAGCCTGTCCTTGCCGTAACCCTTGGCCCACATGCGACTACGGTCTATGCCGCCGGCGGCGAGGTAGTCCATCACTGCATCGGCGCGCTGCTGCGACAGCGCCGTTTCGTTTGCGCCGGGATCGTCGGCGAAACCCTGCAGCTTGAGCAGCCAGCGCGGATACTTTGCTAACCAGGCGATCTGGGTGTCGAGGGTGGTCTTGGCGACAGAATCGAGCGCGGCCGAACCTTTCGTGAAATAGGTGCGGCGGCCGACATTAAGGATAAAATCCTCCTCACTGCCCGGCTGCACGTTCTGGAAGGCGGCAATCTCGGCGTTGGTGACGTCGGGCGTGGAAGGGGCCAGCGTGTTGCTGGTCGAGCAGGATGCGGTCAGCACCAGTAGGCTGGCGGCGAGCAGCCGGCGGGTGTTTTCAATCATGCGGTCCATGAGGCGCCATCATTCGACAGAGGTGGAAGCGGGCGCCTGGTCGGCGATGTGCGGCAGGACTTCCACCGCGGTGCCGATCGGGCACCGCTGGTAAAGGTCGATTATGTCTTCCGGGAACATGCGGATGCAGCCGCTGGAAGCGTCGGTGCCGATGCTCCATGGCTCCAGCGTACCGTGCAGGCGGTAGCCGATGTCGGCGCCGTCGCGGTACAGATAGAGCGCGCGTGGCCCGAGCGGATTGTTGGACGCGCCGCCTGCGATCATGTCCGGCAGTTCCGGCCTGCGCTTACGCATTTCGGGCGGCGGGACCCATTGCGGCCATAGCGCGCGGCGCTCGATCGTCGCGCGACCGTACCATTTGAAGCCTTCCTTGCCGACGCCGACGCCGTAGCGGATGGCGGTCTTGTTTTCCATGATGAGGTAGAGGAAGTGGTGGCGGGTATCGACCACGACGGTGCCGACCGGCTCGCTGCTGAAATACTTGACGATCTGGCGATGCCATCTCTTGTCTATCTTGGCGAAGTTGGTCTTTCGATAGACGAAATTGTTGTCGATGGCGGTGCCGGCGAAAAAGGATTTCGCGGTCGCGGCTTGAACAATATTGCCGGTTGCACCGACCGCGACCAGCGCCAGGCCGCCGATCACGACACCCCTGCGTGATAGAACCATCGGCAATCCCCCATGCCTTAAGCCTAGCAAGACCATAGTTGAGAACTATTTCGCCTCAAAGTGGAAAATGCTGCAGTTTGCCGTGGAGCACGACTGCCTCCAGTGGTGGCAGGCACCAGCTTCTCCAATGCCCGTGGTAATTGGCCTGGTTGTGCTGATGGGCGTGGTAACCAAGACCTCCATTCTCTTGGTGGAATTACGCGCTCCTGCTGCGGCGCCCGGCCTTTCGGGTTTTGAGGCCCTGCTCGACGCAACCCATAAGCGGGCGCGCTCCATCGTCCCAATGCATTTCCGGAGCCCAAGATCGAGCTTAATTGAATTCCCCTTGGCGGCGGCCTATACGTCGGCCGATGGAAACCATAGCCAGCGCCCAGAGAGAAATCACTCCCCTGTCGGTCCGCGGCTCTCCCGCCCGGGAGGCTGCGCCGTTCCTGCCGATGAGCCGCGCCGAGATGGCGGCGCTCGGCTGGGATGAATGCGACATCGTGCTGGTCACGGGCGATGCCTATGTCGATCATCCGAGCTTCGGCATGGCGATCATCGGCCGTCTGCTCGAATCCCAGGGGTTTCGGGTCGGCATCATCTCGCAGCCCGACTGGCAGTCGGCCGAGCCGTTCAAGGCGCTGGGCAGGCCAAGGCTGTTCTTCGGCGTCACCGGCGGCAACCTCGATTCCATGGTCAACCGCTATACGTCGGATCGCAAGCTGCGCCATGATGACGCCTATACGGCGGGCGGCGAGGGCGGCAAGCGGCCGGACCGCTGCACGATCGTCTATACGCAGCGCTGCCGCGAGGCCTTCAAGGACGTGCCTATCGTGCTGGGCGGCATCGAAGCCTCGCTGCGCCGCATCGCCCACTACGACTACTGGTCCGACAAGGTGCGCCGCTCGATCCTGGCCGATGCCAAGGCCGACCTCTTGATCTACGGTAATGCCGAGCGCGCCGTCGTCGAGGTGGCGAACCGGCTCGCCGCCGGCGACACGCCACGCCAGCTCGACGCCATCAGGGGCGTCGCCCTGTTTCGCCGCGTGCCCGAGCATTTTACGGAACTCCATGCCGACGATCTCGATTCCGCCGACGAAGGCGCCAGCCGCAAGCCCGGCGATATCGCGATCCGGCTGCCATCGTTCGAGCAGGTCGAGGGCGATCGCGATGCCTATGCCCGCGCCTCGCGCGTGCTGCACCGCGAGGCCAATCCCGGCAATGCCCGCCCGCTCGTCCAGCGCCATGGCGACCGCGACCTGTGGCTCAATCCGCCGCCCATCCCGCTGACCTCCGAGGAGATGGACGCCGTCTACGACCTGCCCTATGCACGCGCGCCGCACCCGTCCTATGGCGACGCCAAGATCCCCGCCTGGGACA
>NZ_RZSA01000370.1:0-5799 GCF_003998075.1 Mesorhizobium sp. M2A.F.Ca.ET.037.01.1.1
GGGGAGAGGTGGCCCGGCGAAGCCGAGACGGAGAGGGGGAGCGCCCTACGAAGGCTCCTCTCCGTCCGCTTCGCGGACACCTCTCCCCCGCTTTGCGGGGGCGAGGAAACCAAGCTTCGAGAGGTCCCCTTGCGCCCAGCCCGCTTGGCGTTTAGCAAGGCGCCGGTTCAATTTCTCTCCCGGGACGGTTCTCCATGGCTTCGAAAAATCTCTTCCTGCTCGCCGGCGACGGCATCGGCCCCGAGGCGATGGCCGAGGTGAAGAAGCTGATCGCGGCCATGAACGACAAGCTCGGCAGCGGCTTCGCCACCGACGAGGGCCTGGTCGGCGGCTGCGCCTACGACGCGCATGGCGCGGCGATCTCGGACGCCGACATGGCCAAGGCGATGGCGGCGGACGCGGTGCTGTTCGGCGCCGTTGGGGGACCGAAATGGGATGCAGTGCCTTACGAGGTGCGGCCCGAGGCCGGGCTCTTGCGGCTGCGCAAGGACATGGAGCTGTTCGCCAATCTCAGGCCCGCGATCTGCTATCCGGCACTCGCCGCGTCCTCCTCGCTCAAGCAGGAGGTGGTCGAGGGCCTCGACATCTTGATCGTGCGCGAGCTCACCGGCGGCGTCTATTTCGGCGAGCCCAAGCAGATCATCGATCTCGGCAACGGCCAGAAGCGCGGCATCGACACCCAGGTCTACGACACGTTCGAGATCGAGCGCATCTCGGGCGTCGCCTTCGAGCTCGCGCGCACCCGCCGCAATCACGTCACCTCGATGGAAAAGCGCAACGTCATGAAGTCGGGCGTGCTGTGGAACGAGGTGGTCAGCCAGACGCACAAGGCGCGCTATTCCGACGTCAAGCTTGACCATATGCTGGCCGACGCCGGCGGCATGCAGCTGGTGCGCTGGCCGAAACAGTTCGATGTCATTGTCACCGACAATCTGTTCGGCGACATGCTGTCCGACATCGCCGCCATGCTGACCGGCTCGATCGGCATGCTGCCTTCGGCCTCGCTCGGCGCGCCGGATGCCAAGACCAAGAAGCGCAAGGCGCTCTACGAGCCGGTGCACGGCTCGGCGCCCGACATCGCCGGCAAGGGCATCGCCAACCCGATCGCCATGATCGCCTCCTTCGCCATGTGCCTGCGCTATTCCTTCGGCATGGTGGCGGAAGCCGACAAGCTCGAAGCGGCCATCGCCGCCGTGCTCGACGACGGCCTGCGCACGAAAGACATCATGTCTGAAGGCATGAAGGAAGTCGGCACCACCGAGATGGGCGATGCCATCATCGCCAAGTTCCTTGGCTGATCCCGGCACCGTCGACATTCGCTGGGCGAGGGTCGACGATGCCGAAGCGCTCGCCACCCTGCTCTGCGCGATGGCGGCTCACTACCGGCAGACGCCGCTCGATCACAGCCGGGCGGCGGCCACGGCGCGGCAATGGCTCAGCGACGAGAGCCCGGCCTATCCGCATTTCGCCCTGGCCTTCGCGGGCGGCGAAGTCGCCGGCCTCGCCTCGGTGGCCATCGCCCACCCAGGCATCGATCTCGAAAGGCTGATGTTCCTGAAGGATCTGTTCGTGCGCGACAGCGCCCGCGACAAGGGCGTCGGCCGCGCGCTGGTCGGCTTTCTCGCCGGCTATTGCCTCGGCAAAGGCATAGGCCGCATCGATCTCACCACGGAAGACTGGAACGAGGGCGCGCTGCGTTTCTACGACCGGCTAGGCGCCGAGCGCCACGGCCAGAAGGTTTTCCTTAGGCTGTCGGGCGACGCGCTGAACAAGGTCGCTGGAACCTGACGTTGGCGGGTATCGGCGCCAAGGCTGGGTAAACCTCGGAGGTTAGCCGAAGCGACCGAACTTCGTCATCCACGGGCGGAGCGGGAGCGAAGCGGACGCGTAGACCCGAGGATCCATGCCGTGACGTCGCGCGAATGGTAAAGGGGGTGCAGAACAAAGGCTTTTCTGCACCGCCGCGACGCTTGGAGGTCACGGCATGGATTCCAGGGTCTGCGCGCGTCGCTTCGCTCCTTGCTTCGCCCTGGAATGACGGAGGCGTAGTGGCTGCCGGCCCGCGCGCGTCGGGCTGACCGGCCGACTTGCTTTGCTAAACCCTGGCCCAACTCCCGTCGCGATTCTACGCTGGCCGCTTCTTCTGCTTCTTGCGCTTTTCCGGCTGGCCGGATCTCGGCCCATCGAACTTTGGCCGATCGAACTTTGGCTTCTCGAACTTCGCCTTGCCGGGCTTCTTCGCCCAGGGTTTCGCGTCGCCACCGGGCCGCTCGTCCGGCGCTCGCTTCTCGAACCCGGGTGCACCCTGGTCGAAAGGCCGCTTGCCGCGATGCGGCTTCTTGTCCGGCTTCGGCGGCTGGTAGCCGGCGCGCGACAGGTCGGGCGTGCCGTCGATGCGCCTCACCGCGATGCTGCCCTGCAGCTTGCGGTCGGGGCCGATCGCGGCGACGAAGCGGTCGGCCCAGTCGGCGGCGATCTGCACGAAGGTCTCCTCCGGCTGCATCTTGATGGCGCCGATCTCGCGCTTGGACATGCCGGCGGTGCGGCACAGCATCGGGATCAGCCAGCGCGGCTCGGCATTCTGCCGGCGGCCGACCGAGAGCGAGAACCAGACGCTGTCACCGAAATCGTCGCGGCGGGCTGGTGCGTCTTCCCGGCGCGCGAACTTCTCCTTTGACGGCGCAAACGGCGCGACGTCGATCAGGTCTTCCGGCGCCGACCGGCTGCCGCGGCAAAGCCGCACGAAGGCAGCAGCCACCAGCTCAGCGCCGTGCCGCTCGAGAAGTGCCGCGGCAAAGTCGCGCTCCTCGTCCTTCACCGGCTCGCTGAAGGACGGGTCGGCCAGGATGCGCTCGTCGTCACGCCGCAGCACCTCGTCGGCCGAGGGCGGGCTTGCCCAGGTCGCGGTCAGGCCGGCATTGGCGAGCAGCCGCTCGGTGCGCCGGCGCGCATTGCCCGGCACGATCAGTGCGCTCACCCCCTTGCGGCCGGCGCGTCCGGTACGGCCGCTGCGATGCAGCAGCGTCTCCGTATTGCTCGGCAGGTCGGCATGGATGACGAGATCGAGATTGGGCAGGTCGATGCCGCGCGCAGCGACGTCCGTTGCGATGCAGACCTTGGCGCGACCGTCGCGCATCGCCTGCAGGGCATGGCTGCGCTCGTTCTGGCTGAGCTCGCCGGACAGCGCCACGACGGCGAAATTGCGGTTGTTGAAGCGCGCGGTGAGGTGGTTCACCGCCGCGCGAGTGTTGCAGAACACCATCGCATTGGCGGCCTCGTAATAGCGCAGCACATTGATGATGGCGTTCTCGCGATCGGCGGGCGCGACGGAAAGCGCCCGGTATTCGATGTCGAGATGCTGCTTTTCCTCGCCGCCGGCCGAGATGCGCACGGCCTCGCGCTGATAGCCCTGCGCAAGCGTCGCGATGGAGCGCGGCACGGTGGCCGAAAACATCAGCGTGCGGCGCTCGGCGGGTGCTGAGTCGAGGATGAATTCGAGGTCCTCGCGGAAACCGAGGTCGAGCATCTCGTCGGCCTCGTCCAGCACCACGGCCTTCAGCGCCGACATGTCGAGCGCGCCGCGCGTGATGTGGTCGCGCAGTCGGCCGGGCGTGCCGACGACGATATGAGCGCCGCGCTCCAGCGCGCGCCGCTCGGTGCGCATGTCCATGCCG
Source organism: Mesorhizobium sp. M2A.F.Ca.ET.037.01.1.1 (assembly GCF_003998075.1). NCBI lineage: Bacteria > Pseudomonadati > Pseudomonadota > Alphaproteobacteria > Hyphomicrobiales > Phyllobacteriaceae > Mesorhizobium > Mesorhizobium sp. M2A.F.Ca.ET.037.01.1.1. The sequence goes on from NZ_RZSA01000370.1 coordinate 3,675, forward strand.
CCGACGCAGGAGGCGATCTGCGCGCCGGTCAGCTCATAGAGCCATTCGAGCTCGCGCCGCACCTGCAGCGCCAGCTCGCGCGTCGGCGCCACCACCAGGCCCAGCGGCGCGCCGGCAGCGGTGAAACGCTGAGCGTCGCCAAGCAGGGTCGGCGCCACGGCAAGGCCGAAGGCGACAGTCTTGCCGGACCCGGTCTGCGCCGATACCAGCGCGTCGGCCTCGCCAAGCTCAGGCTCCAGCACCGCCTTCTGCACCGGCGTCAGCGCCGAATAACCGCGCTTTTCCAGCGCTTCTGCCAGCGCAGGAACGATCATCTCGAAACTGGACATTTTCTTCTTTCGGAATTCGAAGCTTCTTTAGCCCATCGATGGACTGATGCCGGCAGGCGTTGAGGCGCCGCAAGGCCGGACGGTTGGTGGGTTCCTACTTCTTGGCGACGGCATTGTACAGAGCAGGCGGCACCGCCTTTCCCTTCTCCCCTTGTGGGAGAAGGTGTCGCCGAAGGCGACGGATGAGGGGTGCTCCAGGGAAAGCCAGCGTCTCACTCCGCTGGAACACCCCTCATCCGTCTCGGCGCTACGCGCCGATCCACCTTCTCCCACATGGGGAGAAGGAGAGGCGCTGCGGCGATTGACTCTTCCACCAAACCGCGTAAAAGCCCGCGTCGAACGGGATCATCCTCGATGCGCGGCCTTCCGATGGCTCTTCTTGCATTCGATGCCCCCAGCCACAATGTAACGCATTGGGCCGGGCGCTTCGGCGCGTCCGTCCGTTCCAGCAAAACTACGGCCAAGAAAACCACCACCAAAACGGTGTGATTCCCTTGGCCTAACCACCCTCTCCCGGGTCCGGCCCGGGGGACGAAACCCGCATCAGGCCGGCGGGTTTTCTCCAAACAACCAAGCGGAGAGGGACAGGAGATATCAGATGAGTTTCAAGGTTGCGGTAGTCGGCGCCACGGGCAATGTGGGCCGCGAAATGCTCAACATTCTGGACGAGCGCGGCTTCCCGGTGAGCGAAGTGGTGGCGCTGGCGTCGCGGCGCAGCCAGGGCACCGAAGTGTCCTTCGGCGACCGCACGCTGAAGGTCAAGGCGCTCGACACCTACGATTTTTCCGACACCGACCTCTGCGTCATGTCGGCCGGCGGCAACGTCTCCAAGGAATGGTCTCCCAAGATCGGCAAGCAGGGCTGCGTCGTCATCGATAATTCGTCGGCCTTCCGCTATGACCCGGACGTGCCGCTGATCGTGCCGGAGGTGAACCCGGACGCGGTCTCGCTGTTCTCGCGCAAGAACATCATCGCCAATCCGAACTGCTCGACGGCGCAGCTGGTCGTCGCGCTGAAGCCGCTGCATGACGTCGCCACCATCAAGCGCGTCGTCGTCGCCACCTACCAGTCGGTGTCGGGCGCCGGCAAGGAAGGCATGGACGAGCTGTTCACGCAGACCCGCGCGGTGTTCGTCGCCGACCTGGTCGACGTCAAGAAGTTCACCAAGCGCATTGCCTTCAACGTCATCCCGCAGATCGACGTTTTCCTCGATGACGGCTCCACCAAGGAAGAGTGGAAGATGGTGGCCGAGACCAAGAAGATGCTCGACCCCAAGATTAAGCTGACGGCGACCTGCGTGCGCGTGCCGGTCTTCATCGGCCATTCGGAAGCGGTCAACATCGAGTTCGAGAAGCCGATCACGGCGGACGAGGCGCGCGAGATCCTGCGCGAAGCGCCGGGATGCCAGGTGCTCGATAAGCGCGAGAACGGCGGCTACATCACGCCGCTGGAATCGGCCGGCGAGGACGCCACCTTCATCTCGCGCATCCGCGAGGATTCGACCATCGACAACGGCCTGTCGATGTGGGTCGTCTCCGACAATCTGCGCAAGGGCGCGGCGCTCAACGCCGTGCAGATCGCCGAGCTGCTGGTCGAGCGCGGCCTGATCCAGCCGAAGAAGAAGGCGGCGTAGTTCTCGCTCACGGGCCGTATCGCCGCTGCCGCGGCGGGCCCTCCGCGGGGGCGCCGGACGACCGGCGGCCCGCAGTCGCGGGCTCGGCCTTCGGCCGTTTGTTTCGCTCACGGGCCGCATCGCCGCTGCCGCGGCGGGGCCCCCGCGGGGGGGCCGGATGATC
>NZ_RZSA01000371.1:0-5787 GCF_003998075.1 Mesorhizobium sp. M2A.F.Ca.ET.037.01.1.1
GGCGTGTAGAGGAAGTCGAGATAGGACTTGGCGAGATCGCGGCTGCCATGATCGTCGGCGACCTTGTCGACGATCGCCACCGGGAACTCGGCCAGCAGGCTGACCGAAGGGGTGACCTGTTCGAACTTGTCGTCGCCATATTCCTTGCGGATGCCGCGCGTCTCGGACTCGAAGGTGATCAGCACGTCGCCGATCTCACGCTGGACGAAGGTGGTGGTGGCGGCGCGGCCGCCGGTGTCGAAGATCGGAACGTTGTTGAAGAGCTTGGTGATGAACTCCTTCACCTTGGCATCGTCACCCTTGAAGGCCTCCTTGGCGTAAGCGGTGGCGGCGAGATAGGTGTAGCGTGCATTGCCCGATGTCTTCGGGTTTGGGAAGATCACCTGCACGTCGTCACGCACCAGATCGTTCCAGTCCTTGATGTGTTTCGGGTTGCCGGCGCGCACCAGGAAGGAGGGCAGGGAAAAGAAGGGCGACGCGTTGTCCGGAAAATCCTTCTGCCAATCGGCCGAGACGAGGCCCTTCTTGACCAGGAAGTCGACGTCGGTGACCTGGTTGAAGGTGACGACATCGGCGGCAAGACCTTCGGCGATGGCGCGCGCCTGCGCCGAGGTGCCGGCATGCGACTGATCGATGGTGACGCCGGGATGCTTGGCGATGAAGGCCTTGTTGATGTCGACGAACAACTCGCGGCCGACATCATAGGATGCATTCAAAAGTTTGTCGGCCGACCAGGCTTGGGAGGACGCGAGGACGAGACCGGCAACAGCTGCGATGCCGAGCAATAGACGCTTCATGAAAACAGGCTCCTTGGAAATGAATGAAGCTATAGCGAGACCATAGTCGGGAATGCCTGAAGCGACGAGGCACGCGCTCCGACAGGCGGGGGAGGGTCTAGAAAATATCTCGCCGAAACAGCTCTTTGCTAGGATTTTCTTCCAAGCTGACTCTTGAACAGCGCCAGACTGGGGCGCTGGAGCAGGAGTCAGGGCCAAAGGTAGCTCAGGCGGTGGGGAAAAGCTTCCAGCGCCGCGGCCTGAAGGCGACGCGGCTCTTCTGCGCGGCGGGATGGTCGACCGGAAGCTCGATCTCGACGCGCTGGCGCTCGCCGCCGATCTCCAGCTCGACGCGCCTTGTGCCTGCGACGCGGCGGCTGGCGGCGACCGTGCCGGCTATGCAGCCGCTGCAGCCGTCGAGCAGATCGACATCATGTGGGCGGAAGTAGAGGATTGCATCGCCGGAGGGCGCATGCGGCGCCTCAAGGCCGATCGGCCGGTCGGCGATCCAGACCTCGCCGTTCTCGACCTTGACCGGCAGCGAGCTGGATTCGCCGATGAAGGAGTAGACGAAGGGCGAGTTCGGCGTGTCATAGATGTCGTCGGCGGTGCCGACCTGCTCGATGCGTCCCTGGCTCATGACGACAACGCGGTCGGCGAGTTCCAGCGCCTCTTCCTGGTCGTGCGTGACGAAGACGGTGGTGTGACCGGTGCGGTCGTGGATCTCGCGCAGCCAGCGCCGCAGCTCGCGGCGAACCTGCGCGTCGAGCGCGCCGAAGGGTTCGTCGAGCAGAAGCACCTTGGGCTCGATCGCCATGGCGCGGGCCAAAGCCACGCGCTGGCGCTGGCCGCCGGAAAGCTGCGCCGGATAGCGCTTTTCCAGGCCTGACAGCTGGACGAGGTCGAGCAGTTCCAGCGCCCGGCGGCGGATTTCCTGCGCCCGCGGCCTGGCGGCGCCGTGCCGGACCTTCAGGCCGAAGCCAATATTGTCGGCAACCGTCATGTGACGGAACAGCGCGTAATGCTGGAAGACGAAGCCGACGTTGCGTTCCTGGATCGACTTCTGCGAAGCGTCTTCCTCGCCGAAGAAGATCGCCCCCTTGGTCGGCCGCTCCAGCCCGGCGATCAGGCGCAGCAGCGTCGTCTTGCCGGAGCCCGATGGGCCCAGCAGCGCGATGAGCTCGCCGGACTTGATGTCGAGCGACACGTCGTGGAGCGCCGGAAACCGCTCAAACTCCTTGCGCACGTTGACGACGCGAACTTCCATAGAATGACCTCTGTTAGTTGATGCATGTCATTATCCCAAAACCGCTACACACTTCTGGGTGACATGCATCTAGTGTCCGCGTGTCGCGGCGATCTCGGCGCCGTAGCGCATCTCGAGAAGTGTTTTCAAGACCAGCGTCACCAGAGCGAGGCCGGCGAGCAGCGAAGCGACCGCAAAGGCGCCGACGGCATTGTACTCGTTGTAGAGGATCTCGACATGCAGCGGCATGGTGTTGGTTAGGCCGCGTATGTGGCCCGACACCACCGAGACCGCGCCGAACTCGCCCATGGCGCGCGCATTGCAGAGCAGAACGCCATAGAGCAGCCCCCATTTGACGTTGGGCAACGTCACATACCAGAAGGCCTGCCAGCCGCTGGCGCCGAGCGAGAGCGCCGCCTCCTCGTCGCCATTGCCTTGTTCCTGCATCAGCGGGATCAACTCGCGCGCGACGAAGGGGAAGGTGACGAAGACGGTTGCCAGAACGATGCCTGGCACGGCGAACAGGATCTGGATGCCATGCGCCTTCAGCCATTCGCCGAGCAGTCCTTGAGCGCCGAACAGAAGCACATAGACCAGGCCGGAAATGACCGGCGAGACCGAGAAGGGCAGGTCGATGAGCGTAGTCAGGAACGCTTTCCCCTTGAACTCGAACTTGGCGATGGCCCAGGCAGCCGAAAGGCCGAAGACGAGATTGAGCGGCACCGAGATCGCCGCCACCAGCAATGTCAGGCGGATGGCGGAACGCGTGTCGGCATCGCTGAGCGATTGGAAATAGGCGCCGACGCCCTTGGCGAAAGCCTCCTTGAACACGATGATCAGCGGCAACAGCAGGAAGATGCCGAGAAAGACCAGCGTGACGGTCGTCAGCGTGATGCGGACGGGACGGCTTTCCGTGACCGCGGCCGACTGGCTCTCGTGGTGCGGTTCATAGGACTTGATCTCGGGATCAGCCATAGCGCTTGCGGCTCCATGTCTGCACGAGGTTGATGAGGAGCAGCATGGCGAAGGACAGCGCCAGCATGATCGCGGCGATCGCGGTCGCGGCCGGATAGTTGTACTCCTCCAACCGGATGACGATCAGAAGCGGCGCGATCTCGGATTTGTAGGGCAGGTTGCCGGCGATGAAGATGACCGAGCCGTATTCACCGACGCCACGCGCGAAGGCGAGCGAGAAGCCGGTGATGATGGCCGGCGCCAAGCTGGGCAGCAGCACACGGGTGATGATCTGGAAGCGGCTGGCGCCGAGCGTGGCGGCGGCCTCCTCGACCTCCTTGTCGAGCTCTTCCATGATCGGCTGTACAGTGCGCACGACGAAGGGCAGGCCGATGAACACCAGCGCCACGATGATGCCGAGCGGCGTGTAGGCGACCTTGAGGCCGAGCGGCATCAGCAATTTGCCGAGCCAGCCGGTCGGTGCATAGAGCGTGGTCAGCGCGATGCCGGCGACCGCGGTGGGCAGCGCGAAGGGCAGGTCGACCATGGCGTCGACGACGCGGCGGCCGGGGAAACGGTAGCGGACCAGCACCCAGGCCACGAGCGTGCCGAACACGACATTGACGGCGGCCGCGATGAAGGCCGTGCCGAAGCTGATTTCGAGCGCCTTGAGGGTGCGCCGGTCGGTGGCCAAGGCCCAGAAATCGGTCCAGCCGAGCGCGGCCGAACGCCAGATCAGCCCCGAGAGCGGGATAAGGATGATGAGCGTGAGGTAGGCAAGCGAGAAGCCGAGCGTCAGTCCGAAACCCGGAATGACACTCGGCTGTCTGAATCGCCACCCCGCGTGAGCGGGTGCTGTGGTCATGCTGTTCTGGATCGTCCCTTCTTACTCAACCAGATTGCAGTCGCCAGTTTTCGAGGCCCGGCCTCTCACTGCGCCGGCTTGTAGATCTGGTCGAATATACCACCGTCGCCGAAATGGTAAGGCTGCGCCTTCTTCCAGCCGCCGAATTGCGGGTCGTCGATGGTGACGAGCTTGATAGCAGGCAGTTTGGCGAGGTCCTCGGCCGGAACCAGTTCGGGCTTGGACGGACGATAGTGGTTCTTGGCGATGATGGTCTGGCCTTCCTTCGAATAGAGCCAGGAAAGATAGGCCTCGGCCACCTTGCGCGTGCCTTTGGCGTCGACATTGGCGTCGACCACAGCGACGGGCGGCTCGGCCAGGATCGAGGTCGGCGGGTAGACGATGTCGAAATTGTCGGCGCCGAATTCGTCGAGCGCCAGATAGGCGTCGTTCTCCCAGCCGATCAGGACGTCGCCCAGGCCCTTCTGAGCAAAGGTGACTGTCGAACCGCGCGCGCCGCTGTCGAGCACCGGGGCGTTGGCATAGAGCTTGGCGACGAATTCCTTGGTCTTGGCCTCGTCGTTGCCGTCATGCGCGTTGGCGTAGGCCCAGGCCGCCAGGTAGTTCCAGCGCGCACCGCCGGAGGTCTTCGGGTTCGGCGTGATCACCTGGACGCCGTCCTTGACCAGATCGCTCCAGTCGTGGATGCCCTTGGGGTTGCCCTTGCGCACCAGGAAGATGATGGTCGAAGTGTAAGGTGCTGAATTGTTTTCGAATTTCTTGCGCCAGTCGGGATTGATCTTCTTCGACTTCGAGACGATGGCGTTGATGTCGCCTTCGAGCGCCAGCGTCACCACATCGGCGTTGAGGCCGTCGATCACCGCGCGGGCCTGGGCGCCCGACCCGCCATGCGACTGCTGGATGGTGACCGTCTCGCCGGTCTCGGCTTTCCAGTGCGCGGCGAAGGCCTCGTCATAGGCCTTGTAAAGCTCACGTGTCGGATCGTAGGACACGTTCAAAATGGTCGTATCGGCAAACGCGAAACCGAGCGTGCCGAACTGGACAGATGTGGCGACCAGCGCGCCGAGCAGTTTCCTGAAATGAGGTTTGGTCATTCCCGCCTCCGTTGAACTGCTGCGAACCCTAGCGAGTTTATAGAATTTAGATGCATTGAATGTTGCCTTTTTCGCCTCCTAGAAGCAATTTTTCGCCGTATGTCCGTCGATCGAAGAAATATCTTCCTCAAGCCGGCGACACCATGAATCCTTGCCAGCCCGCCTAATTAGAACCGGCGACGGTTTGGGCAAGGCTGGATGGTTCCCGGTTAAGGCGCTGTGACCGGAAAATCGAAGCGCTGTTTTGGAAAAGGCTCTTTGGCGAGGGTGAAGTGCCACCATTCGCGCGCGTAGTTGCGGAAGCCAGCGGCGTGCATGGCGGCAAGCAGCATCTTGCGGTTCGCCGCCGCCTTGGCGGGGAGCGGGCGGTGCGCCGTCTCGCTCATCGGATCGAAGCAGTCGAAACCGGTGCCGAAGTCGAGCGTGGTGCCGTCAGGCGCGCCGCAGGCCGGGTGAACCGCGCTGGTGGCGTCGGCGATAGCGAGGTCGACGGTCGAGCCGCGCGAATGGCTGGACAGCTCGCCGATATAGCCCTTGGCGATAAGATCGCCACGCCGGACGGTCGGATACCACTGCGGATCCGGCGGGCCGGCTTCTCTTGTCCATCTGACCATGTCGGCAACGGCGCGGGCGGGCCGGTAGCAGTCGAAGACGATCAGCGTCAGGCCTTTGGCGGTCATGGTTTTCTGGACGCTGGACAGCGCCTTCGCCGCTTGCGTGGTCAGTACGCAGACGGGCGCGTTATAGCCGTCGACCTTGCGGCGCAGGAAGTTTTCGCGGCCGGCGTAGCGGATGTCCTGGCGGATGGTCGAGTCGACATCGGCGAGCCTGACGAAGCCGACGGGGAGGGAG
>NZ_RZSA01000372.1:0-5775 GCF_003998075.1 Mesorhizobium sp. M2A.F.Ca.ET.037.01.1.1
CGCTGTTCCTCGACGAGATCGGCGATATGCCGATGGAAGCGCAGACCCGGCTGCTTCGCGTCCTGCAGCAGGGTGAATACACGACGGTCGGCGGACGCACGCCGATCAAGACCGACGTGCGCATCGTCGCGGCCACCAACAAGGACCTGCGCACGCTGATCAATCAGGGCCTCTTCCGCGAAGACCTGTTCTATCGCCTCAATGTTGTGCCGCTGAGGCTGCCGGCGCTGCGCGAGCGTTCCGAGGACATTCCCGACCTGGTGCGGCACTTCTTCAAGCAGGGCGCCAGCGAGGGCCTGCAGACCAAGCGGATTTCGTCCGGCGGCATCGAGCTCATGAAGCGCTATCCCTGGCCGGGCAATGTGCGCGAGCTGGAAAACCTGGTGCGCCGGCTGGCCGCCCTCTACTCGCAGGACGAGATTTCGTCGGAAATCATCGAGTCTGAGCTCAAGACCGGCGAGAGGCCAGTCGTGCCGGACGGCGGCGCGCTCATTCCCGACGATCTGTCGATCGGCCAGGCGGTCGAGCATTTCCTGCAGCGCTATTTCGCCTCCTTCGCCGGCGAATTACCCCCGTCGGGGCTTTACCAGCGCATTCTCGCCGAGGTCGAATATCCGCTGGTGCTGGCCTCGATGACGGCGACGCGCGGCAACCAGATCAAGGCGGCGGAGCTTTTGGGGCTCAACCGCAACACGCTGCGCAAGAAGATCCGCGAGCTTGGCGTCAACGTATACAAGTCGTCCAGGCAGCCATAGCGCAGCCTCGTGCTTGCAATAATTGGCGAATTGACGGGGGAAAGATTTCGTCCTCGGCCACACTTGTTGCATAATCGCCACAATGCGTTGCATACATCCGACGCAATGACCGACTCTGTACCGCGATATGGCAGCTGAGGCTCCGACCCTGAACCAACCGCTTTTCAGCCAGGCTGGCACACGTGACGGCCGACGGCTGCTGGCGCTGCCCGGCGTGGTGGCCATCGCCGGCGCGGTGATCACGGCGGCAATCTCGTTTGCTATCCTGGTCGGCGCAACGCCGATCGCGCCGACCGCCGACACGACCTGGGCCCTGGTCGCGGCCAATGCCGTCTTCGTTCTGTTCCTGATCGCGCTGATCGCCCGCGAGGTGCGCCGCATCGTCCTGGCGCGGCGCCACGGCAGGGCCGCCTCGCGGCTGCATGTGCGCATCGTCGCGATGTTCGCGCTGGTTGCCGCAATCCCGGCCATCATGGTGGCGATCATCGCGTCGATCACGCTCGACATCGGCCTTGACCGCTGGTTCGAGATCCGCACCAAGACGATCGTCAACTCGTCGTTGTCGATCGCCGACGCCTATGTGCAGGAGAACGCGCGCAACCTGCAGGGCACGACATTGTCGATGGCATACGATCTCGATGCCTCGCGCACGCTCTACGGCCTCGACCGTAGTGGTTTCCTCGATCTGTTGAACAAGGAAGCCGTTGGCCGCGGACTGGCGCACGCCGCCCTGATCAATCCTGACGGCTCGTTCGTCATGAAAGCCAAGACCGACGCCGACTTCGCCATGCCTGAACCGCCGGCGGGCGCCGTCGACACCGCGGCGGCCGGCAAGCCGGTGCTGATCGAGCCGCGCACCCGCAACATCATGGGCGCCATCATCAAGCTGCGCGAGATCGAAGGGCTTTACCTCTATACGATCCGGCTGGTCGATCCCGACGTCATCAAGGCGCGCCAGATCGTCAAGGGCAACACCGATGAATACCGCAATCTGGAGGACAACCGGCGGACCTCGCAGGTCGCCTTTGCATTGCCTTACCTGTCGCTCACGCTGATCATTATCCTGTCGGCGATCTGGACCGGCATCGCCGTTGCCGACCGGATCGTGCGGCCGATCCGTCAGCTGATCGGCGCCGCCGACGAGGTGGCCACCGGCAATCTCGATGTCGCCGTGCCCGTGCGCCAATCCGACGGCGATGTCGCCTCGCTCGGCGAGACCTTCAACAACATGATCCTCGAGCTCAAATCGCAGCGCAACGAGCTCCTTTCGGCCAAGGATCTGATCGACGAGCGCCGGCGCTTCTCGGAGGCGGTGCTGGCCGGCGTCACCGCCGGTGTCATCGGCGTCGACCCCTACGGCATCATCACCATCGTCAATCGCTCGGCCGAAACCATGTTGGCGATTTCGGCAAGTGCGACGCTCGGCCAGAACCTTTCGGCGGTCCTGCCCCTTGTCGGCCGGGTCTTCGAGATCGGACGCCAGTCGGGCAAGCCGGTCTACCGCGAGCAGGTAACCTTCTTCCGCGCCGGCCTGGAGCGCACCTTCAACGTCCAGGTCACCGTCGAGTCCAGCGACGACGGCGAGGAAGAGAAATCCTACGTGGTCACGGTCGACGACATCACCGATCTCGTCCAGGCGCAGCGCTCTTCGGCCTGGGCGGATGTGGCGCGGCGAATCGCGCATGAGATCAAGAACCCGCTGACGCCGATCCAGCTCTCGGCCGAGCGCATCAGGCGCCGCTACGGCAAGGTCATCACCGAGGATCGCGAGGTCTTCGACCAGTGCACCGATACCATCATCCGCCAGGTCGAGGACATCGGCCGCATGGTCGACGAATTCTCGGCCTTCGCCCGCATGCCGAAGCCGGAGATGAAGGCGATCGATCTGCGCGAGTCGCTGCGCGAGGCCTCCTTCCTGGTCGAGGTCAGCCGCCCCGACATCGCCTTCCAGCGCGATTTCGGCAGCGAGCCGTTGAAGGGTACTTTCGACAGCCGCCTGATGGCGCAGGCCTTCGGCAACGTCATCAAGAACGCCGCCGAGGCGATCGATGGACTTGATCCGGCGGATCGTTCGGACGGCACAATCCGGATTCAAGCCGGGCGCCAAGATGGCGCCATACGAATCGACGTTATCGACAACGGCAAGGGGCTGCCGCGCGAGAATCGCCAAAGGCTTCTCGAGCCCTATATGACGACGCGCGAGAAGGGGACCGGGCTCGGCCTCGCTATCGTCAAGAAGATCGTGGAGGACCATGGCGGCCGTCTCGAGTTGCACGACGCGCCAGCGGATTTCCATGGTGGCCGGGGCGCGATGATCTCGATCATCCTGCCGCCGGCGACGGTCGTAGCCGCGCCGCCACGCGGTGAAGGTCGAAACGAACACGAACGAGAAACTGAAAAGGTCGGTAATGGCGTCTGACATTCTCATCGTCGATGACGAGGAAGACATCCGCGAACTTGTCGCCGGTATCCTGAGCGACGAGGGTCATGAAACCCGTACGGCGCATGACGCCGACAGCGCGCTTGCGGCGATCGCCGACCGCGCGCCGCGGCTGATTTTCCTCGACATCTGGCTGCAGGGCTCGCGCCTCGACGGCCTCGCGCTGCTCGACGAAATCAAGACCATGCACCCGAACATGCCGGTCGTGATGATCTCCGGCCATGGCAACATCGAAACGGCGGTGTCCGCGATCCGGCGCGGCGCCTACGACTTCATCGAGAAGCCGTTCAAGGCCGATCGCCTGATCCTGATCGCCGAGCGCGCGCTCGAAACGTCCAAGCTGCGGCGCGAGGTCTCCGACCTCAAGCAGCGCAGCGGCGAGACCTTCGACCTGATCGGCATGTCGTCGGCCATGAGCCAGCTGCGGCAGACAATCGAGCGCGTCGCACCGACCAACAGCCGCGTCATGATCGTCGGCCCGTCCGGCTCCGGCAAGGAGCTGACGGCGCGCGCCATCCACGCCCTGTCGTCGCGCAAGGCCGGCCCGTTCGTGACGCTGAGCGCGGCCACCATCACGCCCGAGCGCATGGAGATCGAGCTGTTCGGCACCGAATCGAACGGTACCGAACGCAAGGTCGGTGCGCTGGAAGAGGCGCATCGCGGCATCCTTTACATCGACGAAGTCGCCGACATGCCGCGCGAGACGCAAAACAAGATCCTGCGCGTGCTGGTCGAGCAGCAGTTCGAGCGGGTAGGCGGCACCAAGCGCGTCAAGGTCGATGTCCGCATCATCTCGTCCACCTCGCAAAACCTCGAGGCGATGATCGCCGACGGCCGCTTCCGCGAGGACCTCTACCACCGCCTGGCGGTGGTTCCGGTCATGGTGCCCGGGCTCGCCGAGCGGCGCGAGGACATTCCCTATCTCGTCGACAATTTCATGAAGCAGATCGCACGCCAGGCCGGCATCAAGCCGCGCCGCATCGGCGACGATGCGCTGGCCGTGCTGCAGGCGCATAACTGGCCGGGCAACGTTCGCCAGCTGCGCAACAATGTCGAGCGGTTGATGATCCTGGCGCGAGGGGAAAATCCCGATGCTCCGATCACCGCCGACCTTCTGCCGTCCGAGATCGGCGACGTGATGCCACGCACGCCCAATCAGTCGGACCAGCACATAATGGCGCTGCCGTTACGCGAGGCGCGCGAGCAATTCGAGAAGGACTATCTGATCGCCCAGATAAACCGCTTCGGCGGCAACATCTCGAAGACCGCCGAGTTCATCGGCATGGAGCGGTCGGCCCTGCATCGCAAGCTGAAGTCGCTGGGAGTCTAGACCGGCTTGGCCCACGCGATTGTTTATTACGGCAAAGGCAGAATCGCCTAAGAAAGCCCGATATTTCCCCGAGGATGCCCATGCCGCGCATTGCCTATGTCAACGGGCGCTATGTCGTCCATTCCCAAGCCAGCGTCCATATCGAGGACCGCGGCTACCAGTTCGCCGACGGCGTCTATGAGGTCTGCGAAGTGGCGCGCGGCCATATCGTCGACATGCCGCGCCATCTTGCCCGGCTCAAGCGCTCGCTGAAGGAACTGTCGATCGCCTGGCCGGTATCGGAAGGCGTCTTGTCGCTGCTGCTGCGCGAGGTGGTCAATCGCAACGGCGTGGTCAACGGCCTTGTCTATGTGCAGGTGACGCGCGGCGTCGCCAGCCGCGAGTTCGTTTTCCCGCCGGCAGGCACGAAATCTTCCCTGGTCATAACCGCCAGGAAAGCCGATCCGGCGGCGAATGCGAAGCGGGTGGAGGCCGGCATCAAGGTCATCACCGTGCCTGAGAATCGCTGGGACCGCGTCGACATCAAGAGCACGGGCCTTTTGCCCAATGTGCTTGCCAAGCAGAAGGCCAAGGAAGCCGGCGCCCAGGAAGCCTGGTTCGTCGACGCCGATGGCAACGTCAAGGAAGGCGGCTCGTCAAACGCCTGGATTGTCACAAGGGACGGCATACTGGTGACCCGGCCGGCCGAGCACGGCATCCTGCGCGGCATCACCCGCACGACGCTTTTCGATGTCGCCGCCAAGCTCGGCCTCAAGATCGAGGAGCGCGGTTTTTCGGTCACTGAGGCCAAGGCTGCCAAGGAGGCGTTCATCAGTTCGGCGACCACAATCGCCATGCCGGTGGTCGAAATCGACGGTGCGCCAATCGCAAATGGCCATCCTGGCTCTATGACACTTTCGTTGCGGCAGGCTTTTTTTGACGTTGCGGAAAAAAGTCCAGCCTGATAACCGCACAACTGGAGTTAACCTCAACTATCTCGTTCTGCTTGCCTTTGTATCGGCAAGAGGGGGTTTGCGCGCTTGACACGTGCCGCGTAATTTGGCGCATTGGCAGCAAACCGAAGGGGATCGGCGAAAGACAAGAAAAATGGCGGAACGATCGCAAAACCTTCAGGACCTGTTCCTGAATTCAGTTCGCAAGAGCAAAAATCCACTTACCATCTTCCTCATCAACGGCGTGAAGCTGACCGGCGTCGTCACTTCGTTCGACAATTTTTGTGTGTTGTTGCGGCGTGACGGGCACTCCCAGCT
>NZ_RZSA01000373.1:0-5749 GCF_003998075.1 Mesorhizobium sp. M2A.F.Ca.ET.037.01.1.1
GTCTTGGTGCCGACCAGGAAGACCAGGCTCGGCTCCTGGAATTTCGCCGAGGCGAGCACGGTGGTCTCGCAAAGGCGGTTGGCGTCGACCGCGGTCTTGATCGCGGGGCTAAGCCAGATCGGCTTCAGCGACGGCGCGATGACGCCGAACAGCAGGCTGAAGGTGATCCCGGCGCCGACCGCGATCGCGGCGATGCGGCCAAGCGGCACCTGCAACTGCCTGGGGAAAGCGAGATAGCCGGTGACAAGAGCGGCGATCGCCGCCGGTATGCTCCACCAGGAGAAGGTCTTGGCGAGATAGAGCGGCGCGCCAAGGCAGACCACCGCAAGACCGATCGCCACCACGGCAAGGCCGAAAGCCGTCGCCCACCACAGCCATGTCTGCCAGCGCTTCAGCGGCGCGTTGGCCTGGTCCGCCGGGAGCGTGAGCAGCCAGCCGATCAAGAGCGCCATGCCCGGATAGGCCGGCATCACATAATGCGGCAGCTTGGTCGGGATCGCCTCGAACACCAGCCAGAACGGGATGTACCAGGCCAGGCAGAAGCGCAGGCGCGGATCGTCCCAGAACCGGTTGATCGCCTGCAGCCCGGCGCCGACCGCGATCAGCCCGAACGGCCACATGAACAGCGAGTAGGTGAGCATATAGAAGCCGGGCGGCAGGCCGTGCGATTCCTCGCCCTGCGCCACCTTGTTCAGCATGTCCTTGCCGACCGCCTCCTGGAAGAAGGCGCCGCCGCTCTTCCAGGTGATGAGGATCAGCCATGGCAGCACGATCACGAGCACGATCGCGACGCCGCGCACCAGCTTCATCTTCGTGAGCCAGCGCCAGTCGCGGTCGAAGGCAATAAGCGCCGCGGCCGTGAGCAGCGACAAGAGTGGCGAAACCGGGCCCTTGATCAGGATGCCCAACCCTTGCGCGATCCAGAATATCCACGGCAGATGCCCGGGTACCGACTCGTTGCGCTTGGCCGCCATATAGACCTGGGCCAACGCGCCCTGCGCGATCACACAGCAGGCGAGAAGCATCGCGTCGGTCTTGGCGTCGCGTCCCTCGAAGGCGGTGGCGAAGATCGCCGCCATCATCAGGCCGGCAGCGAGCCCGGCATTGGCGCCGAAGAGCTTTGTCCCGGTCCAGCCGATGCCGACGACCGCGATCGCGATGCCCAGCATCGAGACCAGGCGATAGACCCAGATCGGCGCCGCCGCCCCCTCGCCGCTCAGCGCCACCGCCGCCGACTGCAGCCAATAGATGCCGATCGGCTTCTTGTAGCGCGTGACGTCCTGCAGGCGTATGTCGACATAGTCACCCGTCTCGACCATCTGCTTGGTCGCCTGGACGAAGCGGGATTCGTCGCGGTCCACCGGCGGCAGGCTGGCCAGCCCGCTGACGGTCATGACGATGCTGAACAGAAAGAGGAGAATGTAGTTCCTGTTCATCGCGGGAGCTCGTCCGATCTGAAACTGCGGGATGGCCCCGTCGCCGCATGGCGCCTGTATTTGCGCGGCGCTTCATTACGCCAGCAAAATGGGTGAGGCAAGGACAGCGGTGCCGCACGGGACCGGACGCAAAACCGGAACCACTTTTGCTGATCGCTGGATTGCCCAGTTGAACCGCGATCGGACGCAAAACCGGAAACCACTTTTGCTGATCGCGCTTGGATGCTAAACGCGCGCCTTCATATCAAGCATGGCCAAGTGCCCGGCGACCTCAGGAAGAACAAATGTCCGCCTTCAAATCCGATTTCCTGCGCATCATGAGCGAGCGCGGTTTCATCCACCAGATTTCGGACGAATCCGCCCTCGACCAGCTTTTCGCCAAGGAAACGGTAAGCGCCTATATCGGCTTCGACGCCACCGCCCGGAGTCTGCATGCGGGATCGCTGATCCAGATCATGATGCTGCATTGGCTGCAGCAGACCGGCCACCGTCCGATCGCGCTGATGGGCGGCGGCACCTCGATGATCGGCGACCCGTCCTTCAAGGACGAAGCGCGCAAGCTGCTCACCCCGCAGGACATCGAGGACAATCTCGTCGGCATCCGCCGCAATTTCGCGCCTTACCTGAAGTTCGGCAACGGCCCCGGCGACGCAGTCATGGTCAACAACGCCGACTGGCTGATGGAGATCAACTACGTCAACTTCCTGCGCGACGTCGGCCGGCACTTCTCCGTCAACCGCATGCTCGCCTTCGATAGCGTGAAGCTCAGGCTCGACCGCGAGCAGTCGCTGTCCTTCCTTGAGTTCAACTACATGATCCTGCAGGCCTACGACTTCGTCGAGCTCTACAAGCGCGTCGGCTGCCGGCTGCAGATGGGCGGCTCGGACCAGTGGGGCAACATCGTCAACGGCATCGACCTCGGCCACCGCATGGAGGGCGTACAGCTCTTCGCCATGACCACGCCGCTGCTCACCACCTCGTCCGGCGCCAAGATGGGCAAGTCGGCCTCGGGCGCAGTCTGGCTCGACGGCGACATGCTGAGCCCCTACGAATTCTGGCAGTACTGGCGCAACACCGAGGACGCCGATGTCGGCCGCTTCTTGAAGCTTTACACCACGCTGCCGCTGGACGAGGTGGCGCGGCTGGAAAAGCTCGGCGGCTCGGAAATCAATGAGGCGAAGAAAATCCTCGCCACCGAGATCACGGCCATGCTGCACGGCCGCGAGGCGGCCGAGATGGCAAGCGAGACAGCGCGCAAGACCTTCGAGGAAGGCACGCTCGCCGACACGCTGCCCAGCGTCGAAGTCGCCAAATCGGACCTCGAAGCCGGGATCGGCATCCTGGCGCTGTTCGTAACAGCTGGGCTGGCCGGCTCGAACGGCGAAGCGCGCCGGCATATCCAGGGCGGCGCGGTGCGCATCAACGATCAGCCCTTGACCGACGACCGGCGCATCGTCACGTCCCTGGACCTCGGCCCGGAAGGCGTGGTGAAGCTCTCGCTCGGCAAGAAGAAACACGTGCTGGTGCGGCCGATCTGATCGGCCGCGCCTTCTCGATCGCCGTCCTTCCCGATCGCCGTCCTTCCAGAAAACCGGAGGCCGCTTTTCGGGATCAAGGTTACCTATATTCGAAGATCGAGCGGAATATACCCGGCGCCACCACCGACAGCGGATTGACGTTGAGGGTCGGCTTGTTGGCATTGCCGCGCAGGCGGTAGGTGACGCCAATCAGGCCACGGTCGCGTCCGTTGCCAAGGAGCGGCCCGAACAGCGGCAATTCGCCGAAGATCCGGTTCAGCCTGTAGACCGGCATGAAGGTGCCGGTCATGTCCATGTTGTTGTTCGGATCATAGAGCGTTCCCTGGAAGGTCGTGCCGATACGTGGACCGCGCAGCAGGCCGTTCGCCAGCCTCAGATAGCCGGACCCCTTGTCGATCTCGGCGAAGCCGCGCTCGAACTGCACCCTGGACGTATCGATATTGCCCTTGACGGCCTCGTTCAGGCTGCGCGTATCGCCGGCCGGCGTGGTCGATACGATCGAGGCCAGCTTGGGCTCGTTGACGACATAGAAGTTGCGGGCATCCACCTGTCCCTTCATCGGCCCGTCGGCGGCGCCCGAGAGCGAGAGCGTGATCGCGCCGCCTTCCATATGCTCGTAGACGTTGAGGAAACGCAGGATCGCGCCGGCGTCGGCCGACTTCACCCTGAGCACCCGGCCGCCTTCGCTGGTGGTGTTGTTGATCGTGATCGGGGCGCCCGAGCTTGCCGCGGCGGTGACGTTGAGCCCGTTCAGGTGCGATCCGGCCGCGCTGTATTCGAGCTTCAGATTGGAAAGCACCTCGTCGTGGAAACCGGTCAGCGATGCCACATCGGCGCTCACCGAGATCGCGTCGCTGCCGGCACCCTTGGTGGCGGTGTCGACATCGGAGGTGAACTGCTTGATCAGCGAGCGGGCGTCGAGCGACGCGCCGCTGACGTCGACCGCGTAGCTCTTACCGGCGCGCTTGACCGAAACGGCAACGTCGTCGCCTCGGTTCAACGCAACCTTGCTGAAGCGGGCCGCGGACAACGCGCCATTGACCAGCGTCACATTGCCGTCGATCGAAAAGCTTTTTCCGTCGAGAGCGAAATCCGACAGCGTGGTTGTGCTGCCAGACTTCGCCATGTTGAATGCGACCTTGGCCGGAATGCCGGCGCCCTTGCTCCACCCCGCCCAAGGAATGTCGAGCCTGGCATTGGTCAGGTCCGCCGAGACCTGCTGGGCGTCTTCGCCGCTCTTGTCGATCGCCACCTTGATGGTTCCCGAAAGCAGGTCCGACAGCCCAGGCATGCTGGCGTTGCGCGTCTTGTCGTCGAGGATCAGCGTGACCTTGAGGCTGCGCGCCGGCCCGTCATCGGCGAGCGGTTCGACCAGATCGAGCTCAGCCGGAATGCCGTTGAGCTTGGCCTCCGCCGAAATCACCGCCTGCTTTGGCCCCACTGTTATCGAGCCGTCCGCCTCGGTAACGGTCTGGTCTTCGAACGACTTGGCGAGCGACAGGTCCTGATAGTCGAGGGAAACCAGCCAATCGAGCTTCGAGGTGTCCATGCCCCTCGTCAGCGGAATGTCTGCCCTGACGTGGCCGGTAACGGTGCCGGACAGGTCCTCGGGCGCTAGCCCGACATGGCGCATGGCGTTGATCGGCTCGTAGGAGGCAAGCTCGGCGATCGCCGGCGCCTCACCCGCGACGTCGATGTCGAGTCCGCCGACCACGATCGGTCGATTGGCGTTCTTGATCGTCAGCGTCCCGCCGCTTGCCGCCACGGTGCGCCCGCTCGGCATGTAGACGCTGCCCGATGAGAGCGCGATGTCGACATCGTTGCCGTGGAACGCGACGACACCGACGGCGTCGCGGACCGGCGGGATGCGCCCGGCGGTATCGAAGCGCGAGCCTTCGATCTGGAAACGGCCGAACACTTCGTCGCCGGTAAGCGGCACGCCGTTGCCCAGGCGGCCCGGCACCACCTGGAACTGCAGGTTGGCGTCGGTCACCGTACCGCCGAACAGGTTGCCCAGCACCCAAAGCCGCGCATTGCGGGCCGAAAACCATGGCCACAATTGCTTCACATGCGAGACCGGCATGTCGTGAACGTTGAGCGACAGCGACACGCCCGGAGGACCGTTGTCGACGAAGGCGACGGTGGCCGCGCCCAGCACTTCGCCCGATCCGCCGGACCGGACGCCGATCTGCTCGGCGACGAGCTTTCGGCTCTTCGGCTGATAGACGCCTGCGATACGGGCCAGGAACTGAAGCGCCGGTTCGGGCGATTCCGAGGGCGCCAGCGTCGAGCCGTCGCTGGTCAGGTCGTAGCGGTATGCGGGCTCCTCCCCGGCGGCTGCCGGCTTCGGCCCAATCGACCCGGCAAAGTCGAAGCTGGAGCGACCGTTCTTGATCAGCAGCCGGTCGACCGAGATCTTGTTCGAGCCGGCCATCAGCGTGGCATCGGCATCGACGTCGAGAGGCAGCAGCCCGCGTTCGTCCAGGTCGAGCACAGAACCGGTGAGCGAGAGCGAGGCCGCCAGCCGCGACGGGCTGTCGCCCGACGCTTCCGAGCCCGAAAGCTGCAGCGCGATCGAACCCAGTCTGGCGCCATCGGCCGCGGGGGCAGCCTCGGTCGAACCACCCTCGCCGGAGGTGCCCGCGCCTTCTATCTCGATGTTGGCATCCAGCGAGGCGATCCGCCTTGCCGTCGCATCGCGGGTCGCGGTTGCGGTCAAAGTCGCGTGCCGGCCGTCGACATCGGCATCGTAGGAGAACTGCATGCGCCCGGTAC
>NZ_RZSA01000374.1:0-5727 GCF_003998075.1 Mesorhizobium sp. M2A.F.Ca.ET.037.01.1.1
GAGGGCGCCTTCGCCATCGGGCTGCAGATCGACCGACATTTGACGCGCGCGGTGGTGGTCGACCTCGTCGGCAAGGTCATCGCGCGCGCCGAGGCAGGTCTGCCGCTCGACGAGCCATCAGCCGGCGTCAAGACCATCCTCGGCCTGGTCGACCGCGTCAGGCGCGAGCTGGCTTCCTTGTTCGCCCAGCCCGAGCGGCGGCTGGTCGGCCTTGGCGTCGCCATGCCGGGGCCGTTCGGCGTAAGGGAATCCGACGACACATGGATGATGCCTGCCTGGCAGCAATTCCCGCTGCTCGAGACGCTTGCCGCCGGCACCGGACTGAATGTCGGGCTGCAGAACGATGCGGCGGCCTGTGCAACGGCGGAGCGCATCGTCGGCGCCGCGCATGGCGTCGATCACGCGGTCTGCCTGTATGTCGGCTACGGCATAGCCGCCGGGCTGATCCTCAATGGCGAGCTCTACAATGGCGGCAGCGGCAATGCCGGCGAGATCGGCAGGGCGCTGCTGTCGCCGGCCGGTCCAGGCTCGACGCCGTTGGAGCACCGCGCCTCGCTCGCCTCGCTCTACCAGCATCTCGGCCTCGATCCCGCCGAAAGGGGGCTTTACGAGAAGCTCGGCGCGCTGGCGCTCGCGCAGGACGCAAGGGTCATGAGCTGGGTCGAAAGAGCCGCGTCCGACCTGCGCTGGAGCGTGCATCTGATCGAAACGATCTTCGATCCGCAAACCGTCATCCTCACCAGCACCGCGCCCGAGGCGCTGGCCCGGCTTCTGCACCAGGCCATGCATCCGCTTCTGCCGTCGATCGCGGATCAGCCCGCCCGCCGCCTGCCGCGGCTGCAACTGGGCACCACCGATCCCTGGGCGATCGCGGTGGGCGCCGCGGCCGAACCGATCAGCCGGGCCTTCGATCCGCGCTTTTCCGCCATCCTGAAGGCCGGATAGAAAGCGGAAGGCGGCTCAGCTGGTCGTCACGCTGGCGGCGAAAGCCGCGTCGATGATGGCGAGCTTGACCGCCTGCGCGGTGAGGTACTCGCTGTAGAATTCGTTCGAAATCCACATGACGGAATGGCCGCGCCGCCCAAGCCAGCCGACGCTGCCGAGCGCCTCGGCGTCGCGCAGCTTGCGCGCAAGGTGGGTACGCGACAGCTTCAGCCACCTGGAGAAGTCGCCGATCGACAGCACGCCAGTCGGAATGCGCTCCTGGCCGGCATCCTGTGGGTCGACGCCGGCGATCAGCCAATCCATGACGACGCCGCCATTGTTGAGCCATGTGAACAGCGAAAAAGTCTGTTGCGGCTCCCGCACCGGCACCGAGGAGATCAGCCCATCCGCGATCAGCGGCTGCAACCGCACCAACATTTGCGGCCGTGCCTGGAACATTTGCAGCCGGCTCCCGCCGTCAAGAGCATCAAGCGTGCTCAGATGCATATGAATCCAGCCGATCAACGGCTCCAGGGTTATGGCGGGCAGGTGCAAGGGGCGAATGCGGCCGTCGTCGGCCATTGGACCGACTTCGATGAAATTATAGTGCTGCATTTCCTTGATGAAGGCATGGGCAGTGTTTCGGCTTGCAACTGCATGCTGAACGGTGACGTCGACAAAACGCGCCGCCGTCAGTTCCTTCCGGTAGTCGCTGGGATCCCTGCGGAAATGCAGGGCAAGACCGATATGCGCCATCAGCCAGCGCTGCTGGGTGGCAAAGACCGAGGACGCGCGCGGGTTTCCTTCATAGGCCTGCTGCATCGCCCGGGCCTGTGCCTGGACGGCGGCATTCAGCGCCGGATGACCGACAATGTCTTCGCAGTTCAGCGCCATCCCCCCAGACTCCGCCAAATATCGCAGTGTGCGGATGCGGATAGCAGTTTTGGCCGGCGCCTGCCAGCGCAACCAGCGGTATTTGTCGGCTGGGTCCGAGAAGCGACCGTTGCGCCAGTCAGCTCTCGTCCGCCTGGGACAAACTGTCGTCGAAAGCCAGGTCGACTAGGGCGAGCTTGGACGTCTGCATGACCATGTATTCGTCGAAGAACTGGCGTGAAACCCACATGACGGAATGACCGCGCTGGCCGACCCAGCCGATGCTGCCAAGCGCCTCGGCATCATTGAGTTTCCGCGCCAGGTGGGTGCGTGACAGCTTCAGCCAGTGCGCGAATTCGCTGACCGAGATGACGCTGGTCGGTATCCTGTCGAGATGAACGTCCTCCGGATCGATACCGGACATCAGCCAGTCCATGACGATGCCGCCATTGTTTAGCCAGATAAACAACGAGAAAGTCCGCCCAGGCTCCCGCACGCCCTGGCTGGCCAGCAATCCATCGGCGATGAGCGGCTGCAGCCTGGACAGCATCCCGGGTCGATCGAGGAAAGTTGTCAGCCGGTTTCCGCCATCTATGCGGTCGAGCGTCCTCAGATGTGCGTGGATCCAGCCGGTGAAGGTTTCGATGGTGCCTTCGGTGACCCGCATGGGGTGGGCGCGGCCGTCACCGCTGGCCGAAATATACTCGACGATGTTGTAGCGAAGCATCTCCTTGACGAAGGCCTCGGCCGTGTTGCGGCTGGCAAGGGAATAGCGGCGTACGACCTCGATGAACCGCGCCATCGTCATGTCGGAGCGGCGGTCATTGGGATCGCGCCGGAAATGCAAGGCCAGACCGGCGTGACCGAGCAGCCAGCGCTGCTGGGTGGCGAACACGGCAGCCAGCCGCGGGCTTGTTTCGTATATGTGGATGAGCGCGCGCGCCTGCTCCTGGATGCAGCGAAGCGCTGCCGGATGACGGGCTATCTCTGCGGCACTCAGCGGCATTTCCTGCGGCACTCCAGGCGATTTTCGAAGAACGGCAAATGAAGATTCCCAGTGTTCACCGGTTGTGTCCAGTTGCCTATTGGAACAACGAACGATCAAGCGGCGCGTTTGTTGCTAACTCGTTGCATCGGTTCGGGAAACCCGTCCCAATAATAGTCCGGCCCGCATCCCTGCGTTGAATAGGCGAGTCCGGTCAAGCAGGCATAGGTTCCGCGCCATCGGGGCTGCGGGGAGCGCTTTCCCGGGAAAAAATGAACAAGGACAGGGTCTGGCGCCCGATGCGCGGTGGCAACTGAAGTTCTCGTGTGGACTTTGCAGCGAGGAAGCGGCTACCTATCGTGATGCCTTGACGCCATTTGCCGAGGCCGCCCGGGTGAAATGATGCCGAGAACAATCCGGACACTGACCGCCAGCGAAGTGGAAACGCTCGTCGACTGGGCGGCTGGAGAGGGCTGGAACCCGGGCATCGGCGACGCCGCGGCGTTCCGGACAGCCGATCCCGACTGTTTCATCGGCGCTTTCGTCGATGGAGAGATGGTGGCCGGCATTTCGGCCGTCGCATACGGCACGGGCTTCGGCTTCATCGGCCTCTATATCTGCCGGCCCGACCGGCGCGGCGAAGGCCATGGCAAGGCGGTCTGGGATGCCGGCATGGCACGCCTCGGCGACCGCATCATCGGTCTCGACGGGGTGGCCGAGCAACGGGCCAACTACCAGCGCATGGGCTTCGTGCCCGTCTACGAGACCGTGCGCTACAGCGGTCGCCCCGCCGGATTGCCGGGGGGAAGCGACATACGGCCAGTGATGGCCGGCGACATGGCCGGGATACTCGCCTATGATCGCAAGCGTTTCCCGGCGCCGCGGGAAGCCTTCCTCCGGGAGTGGCTGCGGCAGCCCCGGATTGCGCTGCTCTGTGGCGGATCGGCCGGCATTGCCGGCTACGGCGTGGCCCGCCGATGCCGGGAAGGCTTCAAGGTCGGACCCCTGTTTGCCGACAGGACGGACCTTGCCCTGGCATTGCTGGCGGACCTTGTGGGCAGGATCGGCAACGATACATTGCATATTGACGTGCCGGCCAGCCAGGTTCAATTCACCGCCATGCTTCAGGCCGCCGGCTTGGTCCCGGGCTTTGCGACGACACGCATGTACAAGGGCGGCAAACCCGGTAACGCCCCCTCTACAGTTTTCGGCATCACGACGCTCGAGCTGGGATGATCGGGGGCCGGCGAAGCCGCTGAGGTCATTGTTTTGCCTCGCTGTCCATGCGACAGGGCCCCATGACATGATCTAGGGACATTGTGTGCCTTGCCGGGCGCTGCGTGGCGTGGAGGTTGTCAAATGGCTGGCAGGACGGTTCTGATCGCCGGTGGCGCCGGGGGCATGGGGCTTGCGACCGGACTGCGCCTCGCGGCCGACGGTGAGCGGATCGCGCTCGCCGACCTTCCCGGTCCCAAGCTCGACGCAGCCGTGGCCAAGATTGTCGCGACCGGGGCGGATGCGGTGGGTTTGCCGCTCGACATCCGCTCCGTCGCTGCCTGCCGCGACGTGGTGGCCAAGGCCAGGAACTGGGGCGGCGGCATGGACATCCTGGTCAACGCCGCCGGCGTCTGGCTCGAGGGGCCGGCGAGCGGGGTCGAGGAAGATCAGTGGGACCTTGTGCTGGACGTCAATCTCAAGGGAGCGTTCTTCCTGATCTCGGCGGCTGTCCCGCATCTGGCGGCGGCGCAAGGCGTGATCGTCAACATTGCGTCCGACGCCGGGCTCGTCGGCAACAATGGGGCGGCCGTCTATTGCGCCTCGAAGGGCGGGCTGGTTCTGCTGACCAAGGCACTCGCGCTGGAACTCGCCCCGCAAGGCATCAGGGTCAACGCCGTTTGCCCCGGCGATACGGCAACGCCGATGATCGAATATCAGGCCAGGACCTATGGCGGGGACGATCCCGACGGCTACAAGCGCCGGCTTCTCGGGCACTATCCGCAAGGGGGCAAAGCAAGGTTCATTCAGGTGGAAGAGATCGCATCCTTCATCCACTACCTCTGCCAGCCGGGCTCGGCGCCGATCACCGGGGCCGCGCTGTCGATCGATTTCGGCGTCAGCGCCGGCTATTGAAAAAGCCTGGGCAGTTTCATCGCGGGCATGATTGCCCGCGTCGACATGCCGGCATTCCAATCGTGGAGAGGAAATGATCGTGTTCCGCAAATCCCGCAGGGCGCTGGTGACCGGCGCGGGCGCCGCCGACGGCATCGGCGTAGCGGTCGCGCGTGCGCTGGGCGAGGCCGGCCTTTCGGTCGTCATCACCGCTTCGTCCGCGCGCGTCGAACAGCGGGCCGGGGAACTGCGGGCGGAGGGGCTCGATATAAGCGCCGTTGTGGCCGACCTGACGGTTTCGGGCGATGTCGAGCGCTTGTGCTCGCAGGCCGGCGAAATCGACGTCCTCGTCAACAATGCCGGGATGGGCACGGTCGCGCAGCCGGCGTTGCAGCGGCGGTTTCTCGACCTCAGCGAAAGCGATTGGGACCGCGGCATCGACGTCAGCCTCAAAACCGCGTTCCTGAGCACGCGCGGATTCCTGGCCGGCATGGTGCAGCGCTGCCATGGGCGCGTGGTCAACATGGCTTCGGTGACCGGACCTTACGTCTCCAATGAAGGCGAGGCCGCCTATTCGGCGGCGAAGGCCGGCATGGTCGGGCTGACGCACGCGCTCGCCCTGGAGGTTGGCCGCAGCGGTGTCACGGTCAACGCCGTGGCGCCGGGCTGGATCACGACCGGCGCATCGACGCCGGAGGAACTCGCCGCTGCCCGCAACACGCCGCTCGGGCGCGCGGGCAGTCCCGAGGAAGTCGCCGCCGCCGTGCTGTTCCTGGCGTCGGACGGAGCCAGCTATGTCAACGGCGCCGTTCTCGTCGTCGACGGCGGCAACATCC
>NZ_RZSA01000375.1:0-5727 GCF_003998075.1 Mesorhizobium sp. M2A.F.Ca.ET.037.01.1.1
GTCTTACAATGTAAGGCGTAACTAGAATGACCAGTTCTGACTCCTCTTTTTGAAACGAGGTCGAGCGAAAAAGCGGTCCCAGGATCGGCAGTTCTCCGAGCCAGGGAAAGGCCCTGACATCATTGTTGACGTTCCGCCTGATTAGACCGCCGATTGCGAAGCTCTGGCCGCTGGCGAGTTCGACGACCGTATCGGCTCGGCGCGTGGAAACTGCCGGCACGGAAATTCCGTTGATTTGCACGGCACCTTGCGTCGACAGTTCACTGACTTCGGGCGTTACGTGAATGTTGATTTGATTGTTGCTGAGAACTGTCGGCACAAATTCCAGACTGACGCCGAAGTGACGGAATTCAACCGATACCTGCCTGTTTTCCTGCAGGACAGGAATGGGAAATTCGCCGCCCGCGAGAAAGCTGGCCTTTTCACCCGACATAGCGGTGAGGTTCGGCTCAGCCAGGACGGAAGCTATATGCTCCTTGGCGAGCGCGTCGAGAACCGCGCTGACGTTGACGGCACCGTTGTCGAATCCGATTTCTGCTGTACCGCCACCCTGGGTTGAACCAGACCCAGCGCTTGCAGCGCTTCCGCTTAGAACGCCCACTTTGAAATTGCCGATTTGACCGAAGGCGGACAAGTTGACGCCGAGTGACTTCATGGCGCTGCGTGAGACTTCGGCTACGCGCACGCTGAGGTTAACTTGCAGGGATCCAGCGACCTTGATGTTGTTGACGACTTGCGCTCCGTCGCCCAGATATTGCTCAGTGACTCTTTTTGCGGTGTCGGCGACCTCTGCGTCGGGCGCCGTCCCGCTAAGGATTGCGCCGCGCGGCGTATAGTTGACGCGGATGGGATAGTCGCCGACCTGCTCCCGCAACATGGCGCGTAAATCCCCGATCGGTTGCGTGACAACGATACGCAATTCGGCGAGAGGCTCGCCATTGCCATCCAAGGCGAATAGGCTGGTCCGCCCCGATTTCTTGCCAAAGACGAAGATTGTTTTGCTCGATGGCGCCTGAAAATCCGCGATCGTGGGGTCAGCAACAAAGATGGTCGTGGCTGGCGCGGGCAGATGAACGGTCTCCCCGAGCGAAGAGGAAAGGGTCAGCGTGGCGTTGATGCTATTCGAAGCCGCATGCGGCGGGCCTTTGTCCTGCTTGTTTTGCGCCGCGACACCAAGTGGGAAAGTCACAATAAGCGCGCAGAGGAGATGGCCCAGGTAACGGGGAACTGCAGGTCTTGTAACCTTGTTGGCGATCGCCCGCCAATTGAGCGCATGGCAAGGATGTTGAAGGATCAGCAAAATAGATCTTCTTTCGATTCGACAAACTATGCGGACGAGGCGTCAGTCAATTCTAGGATGTAACCAATGCCTCGGATGGTCTTGATCCGTGGCGTTGCACCTGATCTGGTCAGATGTCCCCGTAAACGATAAATTCCGACTTCAAGCGCGTTGGCAGACACGTCGTCGTTGAATGAATAGAGGTGATCTTCCAATTGCGCACGGGGCACGATGCGGCCTGCCCGGTTAAGCAGGTGCTCTAGAATACAGAGTTCGCGACGTGCGATCATCATTGGGTGCCCATCAACGAAAACCTGGCGGGCGACCGGATCAAAGTCGAGATTGCCAAATACGAGCCTCAGGTCGGTCATCTGTGTCGCCCGGCGCAGAATGGCTCTCATTCTGGCAATAAGCTCATCGGTAGAGATGGGTTTGAGCAGAAAGTCGTCCGCACCACCGTTGAAGATCGCAATTCGCTTATCGAGATCGTTAAGGCTGCTCATAATGACGGCAGGAACTGAATGCCCGTGGGTCCTCAACTGCCTCAGCCAACCCAAGCCATCGCCATCTGGCAGAGCCAATTCCAGCAGGAGAATTTCATAGCTGGCGCAAGAAAATGCACTCGAAGCCAGTTCCAGAGTACCAACGACATCAACGACGAAGCCGCCATCCCCGAGCGCAAGTCGCATGGCGCGCGCAAGATCCGCATGATGATCCACGAGCAGCGTTCGCATTTCATCTCCTCTCGAAGAGGGACGGCCCATCGAACGCGTCACCGGCGGCCATCTGATCGGAGCACACGGCGCGCAACTCGTCGCAGCTCTCGGAACTGGTCCGAGTCGGAGGGACATGCAAGTCGCTCGGTGGCAATAGGCGCGGGTGAGGACCAACTGACGGGCTCAAATACGCCGGTCGGCGAACCCACGAGGCCAGCAACCCGCGTGCGATTTCTCGTTGCATCATCTCTCCTACGTGCAGCCCCTGCGCTCGCAAGGCAGCGTCGCGGCTCAGAGCCCGATTCCCACAGAGGGTAGGGTTAGCTTTCGAGAAACTGATTGAACAAATCGATTATTTGGATCGAATGCATCCACGGTATGGATGCAGCGCACCATCTTCAACGACTGCGGCGTCCTGATGCACTGTTGTGTCTGTCGTGCTCTGCTTTTTTCGCTGTCCTTCAAGGCTGGCGAGCCTGGTGGAACCTGCGCGTCATTGGCTTGGTAGCTTGAATGCTCAACAACGGAGCGCCCTGCGCAAAGCCGCTCTCATTTCCAAAAAGCCTTGCAATCTGGTTGGAGCACTTCGCGCTCGACACCAAAATAGGCGAGGAAAACTGACGTCTGACAGGGATGTACATGCAACAGCCGATTTGCGGCACCAGCAAACGACCGCGTTCAGGCTGAAGATCGACGACCAACGGCTCCTCGATTTCCGCACCGACCGCTTTTACAAGCTCTTCCTGTGCGGGCGGATGCCGGCAAACAGCAGCACAGGGTCAGCGAAACCGGGAGCGGGCCTGCTTGATCGCCATGATCACATTGCCGCTGTCGCGCGTGCGGAGCGGAATGCAATCGGTCCAGCCGGCGGCAATCCGGTCAGCACCATCGTCTGCACGAAGCTCCCTGACGAAGACGTGCCCGAATGCGCTCAACAAAGCCGGGCGGCGGATCTTTCCAATCGCCGAAGGTGCGGGCTGGCACCGAGCGGCGAACTGCGAACTCATTCCTGCCCGGCGGCGCTGGCCGCCGCGAGCGTCGATGCGGACCCAGCCGCTCCGAATCCTCCCACAACACGATGAGCGCGTCGCGGACATCGCTGCCGTAACAGCGGCTGCGGCTCTTGCCCGCAGACGGCCTCTGCTCACGACGGTTCATAAGACGGATCGCGCGCTTGCGAATAATAGCCGGTTACCGCCTCGAACTCATCCAGAATGCGCCGCTTGTCAACGCCGCAATAAAGCTCCACGATCGCCGCTTCACCGTGTCGCCATGCTGAGCCGCGCCATCCTTCCCCCGAACCGGAATGGCACGACCTGTCCATCCCCTTTGGAACAGGACACTATTGGTAACATTTTGCTTGAGGCAATGCGGCTCGTTGCCTTCCTTTTCGCTGACCGGAAGGGTACCGGAAGTCGTCTATCGCATTTTACCCGCTGAAAGCGGCAACACCTCGACCTCAATCGCAGATCATAGGAAATAGACGATCGCGTCGGGGCCTCAGCATCGGTTCACCGGGTTTCCGTCATCGACTGAAGCGAATTGCCCCATCGACCGTCACCGGGTGGGCCGCGATACGTCGCCGTGTATGATTAGCGAGCGCACGTAGCGGAGCCATAGCTCTCCACCCAGCCATGTTCCCCTAGTTGGAAAATGTCCGGCGGACCAGAGGTGCTGTCGTCAGCTTTTCCTGAATAGCGGCCAAGGCAATCCCTACCAGTCCATCACCACCTTGCCGGAACTGCCGCTCTTCATCGCATCGAAACCGATCTGAAAATCGTCGATGCCGATGCGGTGGGTGATCAGGCCGGAGACATCCAGCGGACCCTGCACAAGCGCGATCATCTTGTACCAGGTTTCGAACATCTCGCGGCCGTAGATGCCTTTGAGATGCAGCATCTTGAAGATGACCTTGTTCCAGTCGATCTCGAAGCCGGTCGGCGCGATGCCCAGAATGGCGATCTTGCCGCCATTGTTCATGGTGTCGATCATGTCGCGGAAAGCGGGGGCGGCGCCTGACATTTCGAGCCCGACGTCGAACCCCTCGGTCATGCCGAGCACCGGCATGACGTCGCGCAGCTTCTCCTTCGAGGCGTCGACGACATGCTGGACGCCGAGTTTCTTGGCTAGCGCCAGCCGCACCGGGTTGATGTCAGTGATGACCACTTTGCGCGCGCCGACGCATTGGGCGACGAGCGCGCCCATGATGCCGATCGGCCCGGCGCCAGTCACCAGCACGTCCTCGCCGACCAGATCGAAGGACAATGCGGTGTGGACGGCATTGCCCAAGGGATCGAAGATCGCGGCAATCTCATCGGGCACATCGTCGGGGATCGGCACGACATTGTGCTGCGGGATCGCCAGATACTCGCCGAAGGCGCCTGGACGGTTGACGCCGACGCCGAGTGTGTTGCGGCACAGATGCCCTCGCCCGGCGCGACAGTTGCGGCAATGGCCGCAGACGATGTGGCCTTCGCCCAATACACGCTGGCCGACCTTGTATTCGGTGACCGCTGCGCCGAAATCGGCAACGGTGCCGACGAATTCATGGCCCGTCACCATCGGCACCGGCACCGTCTTCTGCGCCCACTGGTCCCAATTGTAGATGTGCACGTCGGTGCCGCAGATCGCCGTCTTCTTGATCTTGATCAGCACGTCGTTGGGGCCGATTTCCGGCACCGGCACCTCTTCCATCCAGATGCCCGGTTCGGCCTTGGCCTTCACAAGCGCCTTCATCATGTTCGACATCAGGATTTCCCTATTCCGTGATTGCGCTTCTGGCGAGATAGCCTGCACAACGGGAAGGTAGGCCACTAACTCGTTTGAACGTCCGGAATGGTCAGCCCCGCCTGCTCGGCCTCGCGGCGCAAATTCTGACGGGGCCTGGGGCCGATCTGCTGGATCACCAATCCGGCTGCCAGTGAGCCAAGGTCGCCGCAAGTCTGCAGGTCGCGGCCTTGCGTGTAGCCATGCAGGAAGCCGGCGGCATAGAGATCGCCGGCGCCCGTCGTGTCGACCAGTTCCTTGATGGCGGTCGCCTTGATCACCACGGTCTCGTCGCCGCGCACGATCACCGAGCCTTTTTCCGAGCGGGTGACGGCGGCGATCCGGCAATCCTTGCGGATCTGGGCCAGCGCCTCGTCGAACGACGATGTCTGGTAGAGCGACTTGATCTCGTGGCTGTTGGCAAAGACGATGTCGACCGTGCCCGAGCGCATCAGGTCGAGGAATTCGTCGCGGTAGCGGTCGACGCAGAACGAATCCGATAGCGTCATCGACACTTCTCGGCCTGCCGCGTGCGCCAGCTTCGCCGTCTGGCGGATTGCCTCCTTGGCGCGCGGCGGGTCCCACAGATAGCCTTCGAAATAGGTGACCTTGGCGCCGGACGCCTTGTCGGCTTCGACATCCTCAGGGCCAAGCTCGACGCAGGCGCCGAGATAGGTGTTCATCGAGCGCTCGCCGTCGGGCGTGACGAAGATCATCGAGCGCGCCGTCGGCGGCTCACCCTTGAGCGGCGTGGTGCCGAAGGCGACGCCCTGCGCATGGATGTCGTGGGCGTAGATTTCGCCCAGCGCATCGTTGGAGACCTTGCCGAAGAAGGCCGCGCGGCCGCCAAAGCTGGCGACGCCGGCCGCCGTGTTGCCGGCGCTGCCGCCGGACGCTTCGATCGCCGGACCCATGCGGCTGTAGAGCAGTTCGGCGCGTTGTGTGTCGATGAGGTTCATCGCGCCC
>NZ_RZSA01000376.1:0-5722 GCF_003998075.1 Mesorhizobium sp. M2A.F.Ca.ET.037.01.1.1
CCCGTGGGCCGTTCCGGAGACAGCGATCGAAACATCATCGTCTGGATGGACCATCGCGCCCTGGATCAGACCAGGCGCATCAATGCCGGCCACCATCCCGTCCTCGACTATGTCGGGGGCGTCATCTCACCAGAGATGGAAACGCCGAAGCTTTTGTGGCTGAAGGAAAACCTGCCCGCGACTTTTACCAAAGCGCGGCATTTCTTCGACCTTGCCGATTACCTGACCTGGCGCGCCACCGGCAGCCTCGCCCGTTCGGTCTGCACCCTTGCCTGTAAATGGACCTATCTCGGCCATGAGCGGCGCTGGGACGACAGCTATTTTCATTCCGTAGGGCTCGGCGAGCTTGCGGATGAGAGATTTGCCCGTATCGGCACCGAAGTGGTCGACCCAGGCACGGCGGTGGGCGCCGGCCTGACGGAGAAGGCCGCGGCCGAGCTGGGGCTGGTCGCGGGCACGGTCGTCGCCGCCGGGCTGATCGATGCCCATGCAGGCGGTGTCGGCACGGTGGGTGCTGCCGGCGATGCCGGCACCATTTCCTCGCGCATGGCCTATGTGCTGGGCACCTCGGCCTGCACCATGGCGAGCAGCCAAGATCCGGGCTTCGTGCCCGGAGTCTGGGGGCCCTACTTCTCCGCCATGGTGCCTGGGTTCTGGCTGAGCGAGGGCGGCCAGTCGGCCGCCGGCGCGGCCATCGATCTCCTGGTGCATTTTCACCCGGCGCAAGCCGAGGCTTCCGTGCGCGCCGCGGCGGAAGGCAAATCGCTGGTCGACTGGCTGGCCGCGGCCGCCGCGGCGGCTTCGCCCGACCTGTCGGCGGCCGCCAAGCTCGCGGGAAGCATCCATGTCGTGCCCGAATTCCTCGGCAACCGCTCCCCCTTGGCCGATCCGGACGCGCGCGGCCTGATAGCGGGGCTCGGCACCGACCGCTCCGTCGACAGTCTCGTCGGCCTCTACGTGGCCGGGCTTTGCGGTCTGGGCTACGGCGTGCGCCAGATCGTTGCGGCGATGGCGTCGTCCGGCCTTGCCGTCGACACCATCGTCATCAGCGGGGGCGCCGGGCAGTCGCCGCTGGCGCGCCAGCTGCTCGCCGACGCCGCCGGCCTGCCGGTCGCCGCCTCGCAGTCGCCGGAGCCGGTGCTGTTGGGCGCCGCGATGCTCGGTGCCGTCGCGGCCGGGCATTACCCTGACCTATCGAGCGCCATGCCTGCCATGTCCCGGCTTGGCGAGGTTTTTACACCTGCGTCCGGTGACATCCGCGCTTGGCACGACCGCCGCTACGAAGCCTTCCTGGCGCTGCAGGCGGTGGGCCGCAGCATACGCTGAGGATCGATCAGCGCCTAAACAGCGACGGGACCTTGAATGGATCGGGCGCTGGCTCCCGCTCCGCCGCGGATAGCGGCGCCTATGCAAAATCCGCGTGACAAAGTTTGACGTTTACGTAAAAAGAAGGTGCGAAATGGACGCATGGTTTCGCGTCGGCCATGCGTTACGGTTGGCTGGGTCGGAGGAGGAGCAGACATGTACCGCGCGCCGGTCGAGGACATCGCCTTTACGCTCAAGCACGTGGCGGGGCTGAAGCCGGCGCTGGATGCCGGCATTTTCGGTGACCTCGGCGAGGACTTGGTCGACGCGATCCTGGCCGAAGCGGGGCGTTTCGCCCGCGAGGAGGTGGCTCCGCTCTACAAGGTCGGCGACGAGCATGGCGCGGTGCTGAAGGATGCGGCCGTCACCACGCCGCCAGGCTGGAAGCAGCTTTACCGCCGCTGGATCGAAGGCGGCTGGAACGCGCTGTCGGGGCCGGAGGAGTACGGCGGCCAGGGCCTGCCGACCATGCTCGGCGTCGCCGCGCTCGAAATGTGGAACTCCGCGGCCATGGCCTTCGGCATCGGCCCGACGCTGACCATGGGCGCGGTCGAGGCGCTCGACAAACACGCCTCGGAGGAACTCAAGGCCAAATATCTCGCAAAGCTCGTCTCTGGCGAGTCGATGGGCACGATGAACCTGACCGAACCGCAGGCGGGCTCGGACCTCGCGGCCTTGCGCGCCCGCGCCGAGCCGGTTGGCGACGGCACCTACCGCATCTTCGGCCAGAAGATCTTCATCACCTATGGCGAGCACGATTTCACCGACAACATCGTGCATCTGGTGCTGGCGAGGTTACCCGACGCGCCGGCCGGCACGCGCGGCATCTCGCTGTTTCTGGTGCCGAAATTCTTCGTCAATGACGATGGCTCGCTTGGCGCCCGCAACGACGTCTTCTGTTCCGGCCTCGAGCACAAGCTCGGCATCCATGCTTCGCCGACCTGCACGATGATCTATGGCGACGGTTTCCAGGGCGCCAAGCCCGGCGCCATCGGCTGGCTGATCGGCGAGGAGAACAAGGGGCTCGCCTGCATGTTCACGATGATGAACAACGCCCGCCTTGCCGTCGGCATGCAGGGCGTGGCGGTGGCCGAGACCGCGACGCAGAAGGCGATCGCCTATGCCAATGAGCGCCGCCAGGGCAAGGCTTCCGCCTATGCGGGCTCCGGCATGGCGCCGATCGTCCATCACCCGGACGTGCAGCGCAATCTGCTCACCATGCGGGCGCTGACCCAGATCGCCCGCTCGATCAGCTATTCCTGCGCCCATGCCATCGACCGCGCCCGCGTCGGCGAGGGCGAGGCAGGAGCGAAATGGCATGACCGCGCCAGCCTGCTGACGCCGCTGGCAAAGGCCTTCTCCACCGATGTCGGCGTCGAGGTCGCCTCGCTGGGCGTCCAGGTGCATGGCGGCATGGGCTTCATCGAGGAGACGGGCGCTGCCGCGCTTTATCGCGACGCTCGCATCGCGCCGATCTATGAAGGCACCAACGGCATCCAGGCGATCGACCTTGTCTCGAGAAAGCTGCCGCTCGGCGGCGGCGAGCATGTGCATGGTTACATCAGCGAACTGAAAGCGGTGGCGGAAGCCGTGCGCACCTCCAACATCGAAGGCTTCGGCCGCACCGCCGACAATCTCGACCGCGCGCTGGCCGATCTCGACGAAGCGACGCGCTTCCTGCAAAAACTGCTTGCCGACGGCAAGGCGGACGCCGCGATGGCCGGCGCCACGCCCTATCTGCGCCTGATCTCGCTCGCCGCCGGCGGCGCATATCTGGCGCAGGGTGGCCTGGCAGACCGTAGCCGCATCGCGCTTTGCCGCTTCTTCGCCGAAAACCTGCTCGGCGAGACCCGCGCCTTGAAGGAGCGAGTCATCGACGGCGCCGAAAGCCTCGTCGCCGCTGGCAAGGCACTGATTTCCGCTTAAGCACCCCGACGCTCAAAGGACCAACCGTGACAGACCATATCCTCGTCGAGCGCCAGGGCGCCGTGCAGATCATCCGCATCAACCGCCCGGACAAGAAGAACGCGCTGACGCGCGCCATGTACGCGAAAATGTCGGCGGCGCTCACCGAAGGCGACGCCGATCCGGCGGTCCGCGTGCATGTCTTCCTCGGCGTTCCGGGCGCCTTTTCCTCCGGCAACGACCTCGCCGATTTCCTGGTCATCGCCACCGGCGGCGAGGGTGGCAATGAGGTATGGGATTTCCTGATGGCGCTGGCCATGTCGCAGAAGCCGATGGTGTCCGGCGTCGACGGCATCGCCGTCGGCATCGGCACCACGCTCAATCTGCATTGCGACCTGACCTTCGCCACGCCGCGCACGCTGTTCCGCACGCCCTTCGTCGATCTCGGCCTGGTGCCGGAAGCCGGCTCCAGCCTGATCGCGCCGCAACTGCTGGGACGGCAGGGCGCCTTCGCGCTGCTCGGCCTCGGCGAGGGCTTTTCGGCCGAGCGCGCCAAGGCCGCCGGCCTGATCTACGACGTCGTCGCCGAAGAGGCGTTGGAAGGCACGGTGCTGGCCGCCGCCAAGGGCATCGCCGCCAAGCCGCCGCAGGCGCTGAAGATCGCGCGCGACCTGATGCGCGAGCCGCGCGAAGCGCTCATCGCCCGCATCAAGGTCGAAGCCGAGCATTTTCGCGAGCGGCTGACCTCCGAAGAGGCCCGCGCCGCGCTGACCGCTTTCATGACGCGCAAGAAGAGCTGAACGCGTCGCCCGCCCTCAGGGATAAAGCCTGGTCTTGTCCCAGCCGCCGGCGGCGTTGCGTGAAAACACGACACGGTCATGCAGCCGGAACGGTCTGTCGTGCCAGAACTCTATCGTCTGCGGCACGATGCGGAAGCCCGACCAATGTTTTGGCCGCGGGATCTCGCCGATGGCATAGCGCGCCGTGTATTCGGCCACCGCCTTCTCCAGCGCGAAGCGGCTCTCCAGCGGCCGCGACTGTTTCGACGCCCAGGCGCCGATGCGGCTGCCGCGCGGCCGTGTCGCGTAATAGGCGTCGGCCTCGGCGTCGCTGACGATCTCCACCGGCCCGCGCACCCGCACCTGGCGGCGCAGCGACTTCCAGTGGAAGCACATCGCCGCCTTCATGCTGCCAAGAATCTCGCGGCCCTTGGCGCTCTCGAAATTCGTGTAGAAGACAAAGCCTTTTTCGTCGAACCCTTTGAGCAGCACCATCCGCACATCCGGCATGCCGTCGGCGTCGACGGTTGCCAGCGCGACCCCATTGGGATCATTGGGCTCGCTCTTCGTGGCGTCCTCCAGCCATACGGCAAAGAGCCGGAACGGCTCCGCCGCTTCGGTGAAGTCACTGCTTGTTAACTCGGTTTCGTTCATAGTTTTCCAAATTTTTAACATTGCGGGAGGAGTTCGCCGATTGTCGCGTATCGCGCAAGCTTTTGACAGCGGGCAATGGAGCGTTATCGCTTCGGCCAGTGCCAAGGCTGCGCTGCTGACCTTGGCGCTTCCCCTTGCCGCCTGCGGCGCCGGCGGGTTCAGCCTGCAAAAGGCCGAGGTCGACCGCTCGATCATCACCGCCAGCGCGCCGTCCTCGCCAACCGCGCCGGCTATCTCCGACCAGGACTCCGACCAGACCACCATCGGCAACGCCGTTTCTTCCGCCGACATCAAGGAGCTTGGCGGCCAGACGGTGCCTTGGGCCAATGCCGCCACCGGCTCGCGCGGCGCGATCACCGAGCTGGTCGAGCTGAAGGACGGCGGTCTGACCTGCCGCCGCTTCAGCGCCACGCGCGAGAGCTTCGATGGCGTCGCCCTCTACAAGGGCGAGCTGTGCCTGGCCGAAGCCGGCGGCTGGCGCATGCAGGAGTTCAAACCGCTCTGATTTTGGGCCCCTGATTTTCGGGCGCTAATTGCCCTTGCGCCACTGGAATTTCTTCCTATGCGAGCGCATATAGGGGGCGACCACAATTCCAATCTCTCTAGCAGGCAGGAAGCATGCGCGACCCCTATGAGGTGCTGGGCGTTGCCAAGAACGCATCGGCCAAGGACATAAAATCGGCCTACCGCAAGCTCGCCAAGAAGCATCATCCGGACCAGAATCCGAATGATCCGAAGGCGAAGGACCGTTTTGCCGCCGCCAACCAGGCTTACGAGATCGTCGGCGACGAGAAGACGCGCGCCGCCTACGATCGCGGCGAGATCGACGCCGAGGGCAAGCCGAAATTTCAGGGCTTTGAAGGCGCGGCCGGCGGCGACCCGTTCGCCGGCTTCCGCCGCCAGCAGGGCCCGGGCGGCGCGCATTTCGAATTCCGCACCGGGCGTCCGGGCGGCGATCCGTTCGACGGCAACAGCGACATCTTCAGCCAGATCTTCGGCGATGCCTTTTCCGGCGCCCG
>NZ_RZSA01000377.1:0-5712 GCF_003998075.1 Mesorhizobium sp. M2A.F.Ca.ET.037.01.1.1
GTCGAGCCGTTGCCGAGCGGCACCGCGCCTTTCAGCCCGTCATAGTCGCCCTCGGGGTCGAAAATGCAGAACTGCAAACCCTTCTCGACCAGCCGCTCGGTGAGCGCCGTGGCCAGGGTCGATTTGCCGATGCCCGAGCTGCCGGCGATCAGCACTGTTTCGGTCGGCGACAGATAGATGTCCTTGCCGCGCGAAGTTCCGAGCAGCACGCCGCCCAAGCGCTTCTTGGCAATGAGGTGGTCGTGCTTGATCAGCTTGCGGATCAGTTCCTCGACGCCCTTGCCGCGCACCTCCTTGGTGACGAGATCTGCGGTTTCCTTGACGGCGGGCAGCGCGTTGGCCACCGCGACGCTGCAGCCCGAGGCCCTGAGAAAAGCGTGGTCGTTCTCGGCGTCGCCGACCGCCACGACATTGTGCGCCGACAGTTTCAGGTCTTCGAGCGCCGCCGCCAGCCCGGTCGCCTTGTTGACGCCGGAAGGCAGGATCATCACCGCGCCCTTGTTGAAGATGATTTCCAGCTCCAGCCCGAGCTTCTTGATGACATCGAGCACGGTCGCCTGATGCGGTTCCCAGGTGGCGACGATCGATCGCCCGACCGAGAGCGGCTTCACGCCGCGCTTCTTCAGCCTGTCGACGAGATCCGCGGAAGGCGAGGGCGAGATCGTGCGCTCTTCCTCGCTCGCCGGCGTGTAGATCAGCGCGCCGTTTTCGGCCACGACCTTGTCGAACAGCGACAGTTCGGGAAACACCTCCTTCAGGTCGGGCAGCTCGCGCCCGGTGACCAGGATGAGCTTTCGCCCGGATTTCTTCAGCTTCTCCAACGCCGAGATCGTGCTCGCGGTGACCAGGCCATCATGCGCCAGCGTGCCGTCATAGTCGGTGGCCAATGCCATGAAATACATCGGTTGAGCCTCTCCATCGTCCGTTTTGCCGGTCGCCTGGAAAACCGGCCGGGTGGACAACAACGCCTGTTGGTGGAAAAGGTTTAGGCCGGGCACTGGATTTGTCGGGCTGGCGCCAGGTCCGTCCTGCATCGTGGCGGCCAACTCGCCGATACCAATGGAACGATCGGGCGCCAGGATCTCGATCCGCCCACTTGCCCCGCGGCAACGCCTTCGCTACTGCCATTCCATGGCAACGCACAGGCTCATCAACAGCACGTGGCACAATGTCCTCGGGACGGTCGCGCCGGCGCTCACAATTGCATCCGGCGATGTCGTGATCACAGAGACGCTGGACGCCAGGGGCTTCGACAAGAACGGTGCGCGACCGGCTCATGGTCCAAACCCGATGAACGGCCCGGTCTTCGTGACGGGAGCCGAACCGGGCGACGCGCTCCGCGTGGACATCCTGCGCATGGATCCTATCCGCCCCTCCGGCTGGACGATCTCGTCGCTGGCCGCGAATGTTGTCGATCCCGAGGCTGCTCGCCAATTGCCGGCGCGCGACAGAGCCGACTGGCTGGTCGATCTGGAATCGCGAATC
Organism: Mesorhizobium sp. M2A.F.Ca.ET.037.01.1.1; assembly: GCF_003998075.1. Taxonomy (NCBI): domain Bacteria; kingdom Pseudomonadati; phylum Pseudomonadota; class Alphaproteobacteria; order Hyphomicrobiales; family Phyllobacteriaceae; genus Mesorhizobium; species Mesorhizobium sp. M2A.F.Ca.ET.037.01.1.1. The sequence goes on from NZ_RZSA01000377.1 coordinate 1,486, forward strand.
GCGAAGTTGCAGGAGCCGCCGCCAGGCCTTGAGAACTTCGTGCTGCCGCTCGAACCGATGATCGGTTGCTTTGGCGTGGCGCCCGCGATGGGCCAGGCTTTCTCCACCGCGACAAGCGCGGAGAATGGCGGGAACATGGATTATCGCGGCTTTCGGCCTGGCGCGACCGTTTGGTTTCCCGTCGGCGTGGAGGGTGCGCTCTTCTTTGCGGGCGATTGCCATGCAACGCAGGGCGATGGGGAGATCGTCGGAACCGGGATCGAGACCTGTTTTGAAGTGCAGCTACGCCTTAGCGTGGAAAAGAACAGGCGGTTGACATGGCCTCGCGGTGAAAACGAAACGCACATTTTCTCGGTCGGCAACGCGCGGCCGCTGGATCAGGCCCTTCAGCATGCGACCACGGACATGCTCAACTGGCTGACCAGCGATTATGGATTGTCCGCCGCCGCCGCATCGCATCTGATGGGACAGGTTGTCCGGTATCACGTCGGAAACGTCTTTGATCCTGCCTACACGATGGTCTGCCTTGTCGAAAAGCGATGGCTTCCGGCATCCGTCGGCTGAGGAGCGCACGCCCCAAGGTGCGCCAACCGGAACCCGCTCCGTGGCTCCGGGCGGCATACATCAGACTGTCTGTGACGGCATGAAGCGGACGCTTGCCGAGCGGCTCTCGCCAGGCGCGTAGCACCATGCAGCCTGTGTCTTCGTCCAACCGGTTGAAGGCGTCGGTGACGTTGCTGACCGGCTCGGCGCAGAAGAACGGCTCGCCTGGCGGTGTGTAGAGCACCAGGAAATCGAGCTGTGCTTCGGCCTCGATGTCCAATAGCCGTTCCTCATCCGGCCAGGTGATGCGGGCACGGCGTGTCCATCCCGTGAAGACGGTGTCGAATGCGGCCTCGGCGACGTCGAAGCCCGTTGTCGGATCGGCGCCCGCGGGCGGCGAAACATGGCGTGTGGGCAGAACCTGGGCGTCGGTTTCCCACATCCCGGTGACATCGGCCTGGATATGCGTCCACGGCGTGGCGGGAAAATAGGGATGAAGCCCGAACCCGCCCGGCATGGGCGTGTCCGAGAGGTTGCGCAGCGAGATCCGGATGCTCAGGCAGCCCCGTACGAGTCCGATCCTCTGCTCGGCCTCGTAGCTCCAGGGCCAGGAATCGGCATCGTGGCGATAGCGCAGGATCGCCCTGGCTTGCTGGTGTCCGGCCAGCGTCCACGGCAGTCGCCAGCCATGGCCGTGCTCATAATGCGGGTCGTCTGGTCGCGTCGGCAACTCTATGGTCCGGCCGGCGAAGCTGAAGCGGCCGCCCCTTACACGATTGGAGTAGGGGACCAGCGGAAAGCAGGCCATCGCGCCCGCGTCGCGGCTGTCGAACGCGGCGGGCAGGGCGGGGCGTAGCCAATCGACGGCATGCCCATTTTCCGCCAGCGATATGACGCCAGCGCGCCGCCGGCGGCCGGGGCGATCTCGACCGTCGCCAGACCGTCGGTGATCGTGACCAGGCCGTCCGCGCCTCTTGTCTCAAAATTTCCATCCATCCTCTCTCCAGCGGCTTGACTCTCAACTATGGCTGGATAAAGACATATCATATGAATAGTATGAAGAATACAAAATCCTTCAGCACCGCACGCACGTCGCGGGTCGTCGCGGCGGTCGCCAGCGGCTCGACGGCGCTGCATGCGACGGTCGTCGAGCAGATCGGGCTGCGCATTGTCCAGGGCGATTTCCTGCCGGGCGAGGCACTCCCCAATGCCGATGATTCCAGTGAGATGCTGGGCGTCAGCCGCACCGTGCTGCGCGAGGCCATCAAGGTCCTGGCGGGCAAGGGGCTGGTCGAGTCGCGGCCTAAGACCGGCACCCGGGTGCGCCCACGCTCCGACTGGAATTTCCTCGATCCGGACGTCCTTTCATGGCGCTACGCGGCGGGCGTCAGCGCCGAGGACGTCACCGCCCTTTTCGAGCTGCGCCGGGCGATCGAGCCGATGTCGGCCGCGCTTGCGGCCAAGCGCGCGACGCCGGCGCAGCTTGCCGATCTCAACGCCGCGCTCGCCGAAATGGAGGTCGTGGGCGACGACGGCGACCGCTTTGCTAAGCCCGACCTCATCTTCCACCAGACCATCCTGCGCATGACGGGCAACGAACTGATCGGCTCGCTGGCAGCGCTGGTGGAAACGGCCCTGATGATGAGCTTCCGTCTCTCCAACGACAATCCGGAGGGGCAGCGCCACTCGCTGCCGCTTCATCGCGAGGTGGCCGAGAAGATCGCCGCCGGCGATGGAAGCGGCGCGCAGCAGGCGCTTCTCGTCCTCATCGACAATGCCGAGGAAGACGTTCGCCGCAGCGTCGAGAACCGCAACAGGCGCCGTAAGGAGCAGAGATCGTGAGCGAAAGACGAAAGCTGCGGTCGACAGCCTGGTTCGGCGGTGAAGGCAAGAACGCCTTCATGCACCGCAGCTGGATGAAGAACCAGGGCATTCCGGACGATGCGTTCGACGGTCGCCCGGTGATCGGCATCTGCAACACCTGGTCGGAACTGACCCCGTGCAATGCGCATTTGCGGGCGCTTGCCGATCACGTCAAGCGCGGCGTCTATGAGGCCGGCGGCCTGCCGGTCGAATTTCCCGTGACATCGCTCGGCGAAAGCAACATGCGCCCGACCGCGATGCTGTTCCGCAATCTGGCGAGCATGGACGTCGAAGAGTCCATTCGCGGCAACCCTATCGACGGCGTCGTGCTCATGGTCGGCTGCGACAAGACCACGCCGTCGCTCCTTATGGGAGCGGCGTCCTGCAACCTGCCGACCATCGCCCTGTCGGGCGGCCCGATGCTGAACGGCAAGTTCCGCGGTCAGGACATCGGCTCCGGCACCCATGTCTGGAAATTAGCCGAGGACGTGAAGGCCGGGCGCATGAAGGTCGAGGACTTCCTCGCCGCGGAGCAGGGCCAGAGCCGGTCGGCCGGCAGCTGCATGACCATGGGCACCGCTTCCACAATGGCCAGCATGGTCGAGGCGCTGGGCATCGGCATGCCGGACAATGCCGCCATACCGGCGGTCGACTCGCGCCGTGGCGTGCTTGCGCAGCTTGCCGGGCGGCAGATCGTCGATCTTGTGCACCGGGACGTGACGATTTCGCAAATCCTCACCCGGCAGGCCTTCGAGAACGCCATCCGCGTCAACGGCGCCATCGGCGGATCGACCAACGCGGTGCTGCACCTCATAGCGATCGCGCATCGCGTCGGCGTCGATCTCAGCCTCGACGACTGGGATCGCCTCGGCCGCGATGTGCCGACCATCGTCGACCTGATGCCGTCGGGCCGGTTCCTGATGGAAGATTTCTACTACGCCGGGGGGCTGGCTGCGGTCATGGCGTCGCTGGATGGGGCGGGGTTTCTCCATCGCGACGCCATGACCGTCAGCGGAAAGACGATCGGCGAGCTAGTCGACGGTGCGCCGAACTACAACAGCGAGGTAATCCGGCCGCTCGACCGGCCGCTGACCAGGGAAGGCGGCATATCGGTGCTGCGCGGCAACCTTGCGCCCAACGGCGCCGTCATAAAGCCGTCGGCGGCGACCCCTGCGCTGATGCAGCACCGGGGCAGGGCGGTGGTCTTCGAGAATATCGAGCACTACTACGCCCGCATCGACGACCCGGACCTCGACATCGATGCCTCGTCGGTGATGGTGCTCAAGAATTGCGGGCCGCGCGGCTATCCCGGCATGGCCGAGGTCGGCAACATGCCGCTGCCGGCCAAGCTCCTGAAACAGGGTGTTTCCGACATGGTCCGCATCTCCGATGCGCGCATGAGCGGCACCGCCTACGGCACCGTGGTCCTGCATGTTGCTCCCGAGGCTGCTGCGGGTGGCGCGCTTGCCCGCGAACTCGGGCCCGAGCGCATCCGCGTCAACTGCATGGTGCCGGGCTGGGTGATGACGGAGCGCCAGATGCGTCTGTGGCTGACGCCGGCCGGCGAGCGCCAGATCGAGGAAAGGCAGTGCCTGCCCGACCGGCTGCAGCCATCCGACATTGCGCGCATGGCGCTGTTCCTGGCCGCCGATGACAGCCGCATGTGCTCGAGCCAGCAATTCATCGTCGACGGCGGCTGGGTGTGACCCGGCGAGAAGGAAAAAGGTAGGTTCATGCGTCTCGTTCAGTTCAACTTGCCCGATGGCAGCCGTCATGTGGGCTGCGTCAGCGCCGACGGCGATCAGCTCCACATCCTTCTCG
>NZ_RZSA01000378.1:0-5710 GCF_003998075.1 Mesorhizobium sp. M2A.F.Ca.ET.037.01.1.1
GGCCGAGCACGCTGTTGCCGAGGTCGCCGGGACGCGTGGCATCCATGGCGAAGTAGCAGGGGTTATTGACCGAGCCGTCGCTGACTTTCTTCTGGTAGAGCGCGCGTGCCCGCTCCAGCACGACTTCAGAGATCTGGCCGTCGCCATCGCCGACATGGCGCTGCAACCAGTCGGGAATGGTCGACGGTCGCAAGGCGGCAAATGAGCTGACCGATGCCGTCAGAGCGGCCAGGATTGCGACAAGGCAAAAGATAGCCGCGCCAAGCGGAACAGATCTCAACCGCACCGTTTTGCCCCTCCTGTCGAAACGTCTCGTACCTGTGAATCACCCGGACCAATCATAGAAGGTCCCCACGCATCGGCGAAACACTTCTAGTTTAGCGACGCCTTTTGGAGGTCGGATTTCCGGCCTGCTTCGATTGCGCTATGATCTGATTCCGGCGCGCCCACGCCTCCTCCCTCCATCGGGAAGCATCGTTCATGCAGGGCAGTCCATCACCAACCAACTGTTCGAGCGCCAGGCATAAGGAGGGGTTGCCAAGACTGCTCGCGGCAGGAGGTTTTTCGATGCGGCTTTCCGCACCCGTCTATCATCTGAAACGCCAGGCGAGGCTCTTGTCTCGCCGGGAAAATGTCCCCCTTCACGAGGCGCTCGACCGCGTTGCCGCCAAGGAAGGCTTTTGTAGCTGGAGCCTGCTTGCGGCAAAAGCCGCCGAAGCCGAGCCTGGCGACAGGCTGCTGGAGCGGCTTATGCCCGGCGACATGGTCCTCGTGGCGGCACGGCCGGGGCAGGGCAAGACGCTGATGAGCCTCGAGCTCGCCGTGGCGGCCATGAAGCGGGGCAGTCGCGCCGTATTCTTTACCCTGGAATATATGCATGCCGACATTCTCGACCGGTTCCGGGACATCGGCGCCGACCCTGCGGATTTCGACCATCTGTTCGAGTTCGACAATTCCGACGCCATCAGCGCCGCTTACATCATCGAGGCGTTGCGGTCGGCGCCGCCCGGCACGCTGGCGGTGATCGACTATCTGCAGCTGCTCGACCAGAAGCGGGACAATCCCGAACTCATGGTGCAGATACGCGCGCTCAGGTCGTTCGCCCGGGAACGTGAACTGGTGTTGGTGTTCATCTCGCAGATCGACAGATCATACGATCCCGCCAGGAGGCCGTTTCCGGATATAGGCGATATCCGGCTGCCGAACCCGCTTGACCTGTCGCTGTTCGACAAGGCCTGTTTCCTGAACAAAGGCGAAATCCGGTTCCGGGCGACTTGAGAGCGATCCGCGTGGGGGGTCATGGCGGTCTCGACCTCGACCTTGATTTCGACAGGTCCGGGGCCGCGAGACGAAACCTTGATCGAAACCGAGTCAAGGTCACTCGCCGGGCCTGGCCAGCCTTCCTTCTTCCGCCTTGTGGTAGAACTGGCTTGCCACGAGCCAGCCTTTGAGCGGCCTGAGCGGCGGGATGCAGGTCGCGAGAACGATCGGGATCGAAACGAAGGCGTGGAACCACATGGAGGGCTCGAAAGTCACCTGCGCCCAGACGGCGAACAGCACCGAGGGCACACAGGCAAAGCAGATGACGAAAAAGGCCGGGCCGTCGGCGGGATCAGCAAAGGAATAGTCGAGCCCGCAGACCTCGCATTTCGGCGCCAGTTTCAGGAATCCGTCGAACAGGTGGCCCTCTCCGCAACGCGGGCAGCGGCCGCGGATTCCCACCTGCCAAGGTGCCAGGGGTGGATAATGCGCAAGGTCTTGCATGATGGTTTCTCCGGTCGATGTCGCGTGAGGCTGGACGGGCCTTGAGATCGTTGATGCATACATATATCATTCTTGTATGCAGACAATGCGACAAGATGTATGGATTGCGAATAAGTGACTCGAGAAAATGATATGGGCTGGCTTCCGGTTCTGGAGGCGGGACCGCGACCGGTCTATCTGAAGATCGTCGACGCGCTCGCGGATGCCCGCTCGGGCGGCCGCTTGCAGCCAGGCGACAGGTTGCCGCCGCAAAGGGAACTCGCCCGGCTGCTCGGGGTCGATCTCACGACCGTGACGCGGGCGTTTTCCGAAGCCCGTCGCAGGAACCTGATCGACGCGACGGCGGGCCGGGGCACCTTCGTCACGCCGGGCGAGCCGGAAGAACCTGTCCTCGATCTCAGCATGAACATCCCGCCGGCGCCGGCCGGCCTCAACCTGCCGGCACTGATCCGGACGGGCATCGAGGCATTGCTCAAGCGCTCCAGCGCGGAAGCGCTGCTTTCCTATCATCCCGGCCCAGGCTCGCCCGCGGAGCGCGCCGCCGGCTCGTCCTGGCTCGCCGCGGCGGGAGACAGGCTGCCGGTCGACAGGGTCGTTGTCGGCTCGGGCGCGCAGGCGCTGCTCACGGCCGTCGTGCTGGCAGAGACGCGCGAGGGCGACACGATCCTTGCCGACGCGCTGACCTATCCCGGGCTGATTGCGCTGGCCGGGACCACGCGGCGCAAGCTCGCCGCTGTCCTAAACGACAGTGACGGCATGCTGCCGGACGATCTAGAAGAGGCGGTGCGGCGGCACGGCGCCCGCGCTCTCTACCTCAACCCGACGCTGCAAAATCCAACCGCATCTGTCATGCCCGAAAGCAGGCGGCGCGAACTCGCCCGCATGGCCGACAAGCTCGGGCTGACCATCGTCGAGGACGATCCCTACAGAAGGTTGCTCGCCACAGCGCCGCCGGCCTTTCTGACCCTGGCGCCCGAACGAACCTTCCATGTCGCGACATTGGCAAAATGCATCTCGCCTTTCCTGCGCACGGCCTTTCTGGCGGCCCCTGATCAGCAGGCCGCCGAGCGGATCTCGGCAGCAATACGCGGCACCACCATGATGGCGCCGCCGCTGATGGCGGGCCTTGCCTGCGAGTGGTTGCGCAGCGGCCTCGCCGGTGAGATCACCGCCGCCGTGCGGACTGAGGCCAAGGCCAGGCAGGAAATCGCGCGCAACATCCTGCCCAAGGGCTTTGCGGCATCGGAGGCCAGCCTGCATCTGTGGTATCCGCTGGAGAGCCGGCTGCGCTCGGGCGAACTCGCCGACGTTGCCCGCCGTCGCGGGCTGGCCATCAGCCCCGCGGAAGAGTTTGCCGTCGGGCGGGACTTCGCCAATGGCTTCCGCTTGGCGCTGGGCGCCACCTCCAACCGCGAACGGCTGAAGGAAGGTCTTGAAAGCCTCGCTTCCATCCTTTCGGGAGTGCCGGGCTCCTCGCGACCGAAGGTCTGAAGCAGCAAACCGTGGCTTGGCGCGGCCCGTTACTCGGCCGCCGCCGGCAGCGGCGGCGTCGCGCGGCTGCGCCATTCCCAGGCTAGCGAGCCGACAGCCACCACCACCGCCACCAGCATGGCCAGGGCGCCGGCGAGCGGCAGGCTGCGATAGCCGTAGCCGGCATTGAGCATCGCAGCACCCAGCGACGCAGCGAGCGCGATGCCGACATTGAAGCCGGATGGGATCAGCGCGGAAGCGAGGTTGGAGGCATCGGCCGTCCAGGCCAGGATGCGCGTCTGGATCGGCGCGCCGATGGCGAAATTCAGACCGCCCCAGATGACGATGGCGACGATCATCGGCACCGGGTAGGGGCTCACCAGATGGATAACGCCGAGCGCCACCGCCTGCAGGGCGAGCATGACGATCAGCGAGGGCATCAGCTTCCAGTCGGCGAGCTTGCCGCCGACCAGGACGCCGATCGTGGCGCCGACGCCGTTGAGCAAAAGCACCCAAGGGATCAGGCTCTCGTCGAGGCCTGTCACTTCGAGCAGCATCGGCGTGATGTAGGTGAACGGCGCAAACTGGCCAATCATCAGCATCAGCATAAGGATCAGCGAGGTCCAGACCTGCTGGCGGCCAAGCACGCGAACTTCGCGCGCCAGCCCGGCGGGCCGGCTGGCGGCGCCCGCCGTTCGCGGCAACAGCGCCAGCATCGCGACGATCGCGATGATGCCGAGCACGCCCATCACCCAGAAGGTCGCGCGCCAACCCCACAGACTGCCGATCGCGGTGCCGGCGGGCACGCCGATGACGTTGGAAACCGTCAGCCCCGAGAGGATCACCGCGACCGCCCGGCCGCGCTGGTCCTCCCGCACCAGGCTGACCGCAACCACCATGGCGACGCCGAAATAGCAACCATGCGCCACGGCAGTCGCAATGCGCAGCAGAAGCATCGAGGTGAAATCGGGCGCCAGCGCGCAGGCCACCTGGCCGAGGGTGAAAGCGATCGTCAGTCCGATCAGCAGCGTCTTGCGCGAGACTTTGCTGGTCATGAGCGCCAGCAGCGGGCCGCCGATGGCAATGCCGCAGGCATAGCCGGAGACGAGATATCCGGCGGTCGGCACCGAAACGCCGAGACCTTGCGCCACCTCCGGCAGCACGCCGGCTATGACGAATTCGGTGGTGCCAAAGGCGAAGGCGGCAAGGAAAAGAGCAATCAGCGGCAGCATGGTTCAAAACATATGCGAGGAATGCATGGCCTCAAACCACGCCTGGGCGGGCGCGGCAATGGAGAAATTGTCGATACCGCTTTAGCTTTTCTTGAGTTCCGTCAGCTGGCCCTCAGCCGCGAGCCGCCGAGCAGGCCGCGCTCCTCGAGCACCGGATAGGCGATCGAGGCCAACAGCGAGTTGATCTGCTTCAGGTCGCGGATGGTGTCGAGGTGGATCGAGCTGGTCTCGATGCTCTTGGCGGTGCCTTCGCGCAGGCGCAGGAAATGGCTGGCGCTGGTTTCCTTCTCGCGCTCGCGCAACAGGTCCTTCTCCAGAACCAATTGCCTGGCGGTTTCCGGGTCGCGCGAGACGAGCACGTTGAAGGCGAGCCGCGCATTTGCAAGCACGGAAGAGTGGAAGGCGCAAAGCTCCTGCCAGCCTTCCGGCGTGAATTCCAGGCCGCGCTCCAGCTTCTTCCTGACATGCACCAGCATGTTGCGCACGATGATGTCGCCGACCTGCTCCAGCTTGACGCAGGCGCCGATCAGCTCCTGGCAGCGCAACGCCTCGTCCTCGGTCAGCGGGTTCCGAGTGACTTTGGCTAAGTAGAGCTTGATCGCGGCGTGCTTCCGGTCGACGCGGTCGTCGAGCGCGGCAAGCGCCTTGATCTTGGCGGGGTCGGCATCCTCATAAAGCTCGATGATGCGCTTCAGCATGATCTCGACCGTCTCGCAAACCCGCACCACCTCGCGCGTCGCGTTGGCCAACGCCTGGTTCGGCGTATCGAGGGCGCTCTCATTCAGCGCCGACAGCTCCACGACCTCGAGCGTGGCGGCCGGCTGCGGCGTGCTGCCCAGCGCCACGATCTTTTCGGAAGCGCGGTAGACGAGGCCGGCCAGCGGCAGTCCGGCCAGCAGGATCAGCACATTGAACAGGATGTGGGCGTTGACGATCTGATCGGGCGCGCTTCTGCCGAGGAAGCCGACATCCGGCTTGAAGGTCATGATCAGGACCAGCATGATCAGCGAGCCGAGGCCGCGCATCAAAAGATTGCCGACCGGCACGATGCGCACCTCGGGCGGCGCCGACCGCGTCAGCATCGGCGCAATCAGCGACGAGCCGAGATTGACGCCCAGCACCAGCACGACGCCCAGTTCCGGCGTGATCAGCCCGCGGCCCGCCAGTGTCGCCATCAAAAGCACCGCGGCGATGCTCGACTGGAACAGCCAGGTGACCAGCGCGGCTAACAGATAGGTGGTGAT
>NZ_RZSA01000379.1:0-5704 GCF_003998075.1 Mesorhizobium sp. M2A.F.Ca.ET.037.01.1.1
ATCCTTCGTGCCCATGAGGACGGCCACGCGCCGAACTTTCGCGGTCACGGTGTCTGAACCCGCGGGCGCATTCGAACGGGCTTCAACGGCCGATTTCGGGCGGGTGGCACTGCTCTAACCGATCTGTGCGGCCGTTTTCGGCACAGCCTGGCCGTGCGCGCCGAGGTCTGCCTCGGCCTGGTATAAGCCGCCCAAGACGGCAAGCGCCGCGGCCTTGTCGCGATCGTGCATCGCGGCCACCAGCGCCGGCAGCGCGGCCTCGATCCTGGACCATTGCACGACGTCGCTCCTGAGGCCGAAGATCTTGGCGATGTCGAGCTTGACGACCTCTTCATTCTCGCCATGCAGCGTCTCGTGCAGCTTCTCGCCGGGCCTGATGCCGGTGAAGCGGATCGGAATGTCGGTGTAGGGGCTTTTGCCGGCCATGCGGATCATGGTCTCGGCGACTTCGAGGATCGGCACTGGCTTGCCCATGTCGAGCATGTAGATGGCGTAGTCGTCCTTGCCCTGACGCTGCTCGGCATCCGCGGCCGACATGATGACCAGATCGACCGCCTCGGCCACGGTCATGAAATAGCGGGTCATGCGCCGGTCGGTGATGGTGACTGGGCCGCCGGCCTCGATCTGCGCCTGGAAGATGGTCGCCACCGAGCCATTGGAGCCGAAGACATTGCCGAAGCGCACGGCGATGAACTTGGTGCCGGAACGATGCGCGCTTGAGAGGCCGGCCCCATGACCGTTCGCCGCGGCGGCATGCAAGGATGATGGCGCGGCATGGGCCTCATGCAGCGAGGAGACGATCTGCTCTGCCGCCCGCTTGGTGACGCCGAGCACCGAAGTCGGGGCGACGGCCTTGTCGCTGGAGATCAGCAGGAATTGCGGCACCCCGCATTCGGCGGCGATCTCGGCGCAGGCGAGCGTGCCGAAGACATTCGTCTCGATCGCCGCTTCCCAGTTCTCTTCCAGCAGCGGCACGTGCTTCAGCGCCGCGGCATGAAAGAGGATCGCGGGTTTGAACTCGCTGACGAGACGCATCATGTGAGGCCGGTCGGTGACGTCGACGATGCGGCTCGTCAGCCGGTCGCGGTGCTTCTCGTCCATCAGCTGATCGAGCTGGAAAATGCCGAATTCGGAATTGTCGGCCACCAGCACCGACTCGGCGCCCAGCTCCAGCGCGCGCTTGACAAGCACGCGGCCGATGGAGCCAGCGCCACCGGTGACCATCACCCGCTTGCCGGCGACGAAGGCGCCGATGCGCGTCGTGTCGGTGGCAACCGCCGAACGGCGCATGATGGTTTCCATCTCGACGGTGTCGAGAACCAGCCTGCCGCCCTGCCCCAGCTCCGACAGGCCGGAGAACTGGACGACGGCGATGCCGCTGTGGCGGGCGACGCGCACCAGCTCGGCATAGTCCTCGATGTCGCGCTCGGCGCCATTGCCGAAAATCAGGAGATCGAGGTTTTCCGTGCCCTTGACATAGTCCTCCAGCACCTCGACCAGGCGCGGCCGAAGCGCCACGACCGGGACGCCCTGGATCCGGGCGCCGAGCGGCGCCTCGCTCTCGGTCGCCATGATGCCGGCGATGGCGTATTCGGCCGGCACGGACGTGCGCGTAAAGCGGACGATCACGTCGGCCTCGCTCAACCGGCCGATGAACAGCGCCTGCTTGATCGAAGGGTCGCTGGCAGCGCGGCGCAAGATGCGCCAAGAGGCGCCGTCGCGGAGAAAGCGATAGTAAAGTCTAGGCGCCGAAATGATGGTGAAGGAGACCAGGAAAAAGACGATGAACTGGCGCTCGTTGAGGCCGGCGACCGGCTGAAAAAAGGAGCGGAAGGCGACCGCAGCCAGATAGAGGACGATAGTCAGGCTGCCGCAGCCCTTGAGGATGTTGAAGAAATCGGGCGTGGAGGCAAAGCGCCAGACGGTGCTGTAGAGGCCGCTAGCGCGAAACAGCAGATGGGCGACGAGCACGATGACCGCCCAGCAGGCCAGCCCGCCGGTGGAGAAGGCATCGAAGGAAAGCCTCGACTGAGAAAGCGTGAGGCTGAGCGCCACCGAGACCAGAACCATGACGAGGTCCTGAACCATGATGATGGCGCGCCGCATCTTCGGTCGAATGCCCGATACGGCTTCTACATAGGCGGTCATTGGGTAGTACTGAACTCCAGGCGTAGGGACACTCTATCAGAACCGCGCAGGACAAAACATCGTCCGCCGCCACTCTGGATTGCAAATCCCCAACCCCGTCGCCCAATTATCGCCTTAGCGCGGAGCGAGCGGGAGGGCCAGAGGTTTTTTGGGCGGATATCATCTTGCTGACGATTTGTCTCAAAGCAGCAACGACTCAGACTGGACTGTTATTCTTCAGGAAAACTGCCGCAGCATCCAACAGATTCTGCTAATGGAAATCATAGCATGACGATCCGGCTTCACTAAGCCGCAGCGCGCTGCCATAAGCTTGTCGCAATAGCTATGAAAGAGGTGTAGGGGGGCGTGCGGGGCGAGAGGCGAATCACCGGAACAAAAACTGTGACACCACGACTATGATCTCGGTACTGAATGGCGCCCTCGACGACATCTCCCGAACCATGAAGCTGCGAAGGGTATGGATTGCCCTGGCTCATGAGGATATCGGAGACCAGCATCGGCGCACCACGCTCGGACCACTTTGGCTTCTCGTCAACTATCTTGCCTTCGCGGGAACATTCGTTTTCGTGTTTCAACCGATTGGCAAGGATGCGGCAGGCTATGGCGCCTACGTCGCCATCGGCCTTATGGTGTGGTTTTACCTCATGGAGATCATCTCCCTGAGCGTCCCACTCTTCAAGCGCGAAGAGAGCTTCATCGAAGGTACGACGCTGCCGCTGTTCGTCTATGTGATGCGGCTGACGGTACAGTCGGTGATCCGGGCCGGTTATGCAGTTGTCGGATGCATCATTATCCTGCTGATCAGCGGGCCCTCGCTGACGCCTGCGTGGCTGTGGTCGCTTGCTGGACTGCTGTTGATCTTGTTGACCACACCAGCCCTCATCACGGTCTTCGCGTTTTTGGGCGCATTCTTTCCAGATAGCGAATTCATCGTCGGCAATCTGATGCGCGTTGGGATGTTCTTCACACCCGTCTTTTGGGTCTATAATGGCCAAGACGCTATACAGAGATACTCCTATCTCTGGAACCCGTTCTCTTACTTCCTGGACGTTGCGCGCATTCCGATCCTCGGGGGTGAGTTTCCGAGTAACGCCTTCGCCATCACCGGCGCCACAGCGTTGGTCACGTGGACGATCGCGCTGCTGCTGCTTGGCAGCTACCGCCGCCAGGTCGTCTTTTTGATTTGAGTTTGTGATGGTTTCCATAAAGCTGGACAACGTCAGCCTGATCTACAAGCTGCACGAAAAACTGACGCTTTCGGCGCCGGATCGGCGTTTAAGCGCGACTGGCGGTCGAATAGAAGGCTCCGGCCGAAAGCAGTTTGTTCAGGCGCTCGACGGCGTCGGTTTCGAACTCAAGGCCGGCGACCGGCTTGGTCTTGTCGGCCCGAACGGAGCCGGTAAGACAACACTGCTGAAGGTCCTCTACGGCATTTACGAGCCTTCCGGAGGGAGCGTCGCGATCGAAGGTAAGGTCGACGCTCTTTTCAACATCAACATAGGGTTTCGCCGCGAAGCGACCGGCCGCCGCAACATTGTGTTGCGGGGCTTGATCAACGGATGGTCGGAAGCCGAGATTGAAGAAAAGATGGAAGACATCATTGCCTTCAGCGAGCTCGGCGATTTCATCGACCTGCCTTTCAAGGCCTATAGCCAGGGTATGGCGGCGCGGCTCGCCTTTTCGGTGGCGACGGCGCTCGACCCCGAAATCCTGCTCATGGACGAATGGATCGGGGCGGGGGATGCCTCTTTCCAGGAAAAGGCCAAGAAGCGCATGGATGAACTGGCCGAAAAGGCAGGCATAATCGTTCTGGCGAGCCACAGCGAGAGTCTTATTCAAAGCGTGTGCACGAAGAGGCTAACGCTCAAAGGCGGCCGAGTGGAGTCGCTGACAGCGGTGCCGGTCAAACCTGTCGAGGCCGCGTTGGCCCGCCCCTAAAGCATGCCTCCCGAAAATGGGGACCGGTTTCGAGATAAAGAACATGCGTAAAATCAAGGACCTTAAAGCGCATGGGAGCGCATCCGAAGGATCGCGACGCGCTTTAGGCTTGCAACGTTTTGCAAAATGACGCGTAGCTGTTGCGGCTAGGCCGGAATCTCAATAGTTGTGCCCGTGGTTCCGGCTTTCCATTCTGCCCGTGACGGCAGTATCTCAGATACTTTATATTAGAACTACCTGAATTTTCTGGGTGTTTTGCAGTTCGAGCAGGCCGGGATCAATAAAGATACGCTGTTGAGTTGTTGATGACGAAGCCGAATGCCGTTCCGATGAACGATCTCAAGCGCCTGTATCAGCGCTACGAGGTCAAGATTGCGCGCGAAGTAACGAGCACGTTGCAATCCGGATGGTGGCTCAATGGCGCGGCCGGGAAGCGATTCGCGGCAAACTTTGCGAAATTTGTGGGAGCCTCTGACTGCATCCTCGTCGCCAACGGAACAGACGCCCTCGAGCTTGCTCTGCGCTCGGTCGTCGGGCTCAACGCTTCGCATGGACGCGAGGTGATCGTGGCGGCCAATGCCGGGGGATATGCCAGTTGCGCCTGCTGGCACAACGACCTCGTTCCACACTATGTCGACATCGAACCCGCCAGCCAGCTTGCAAGCATCCAAGCGGTGCTGGAGGCAGTGGGTGCCGACACCGCTGCGATCGTCGTTACCCACCTTTACGGAGGTGTGGTCGATGTTCCCGCTATCCGGGCAGGACTTATCGATGTGGGCATGTCGCACATACCGGTCATCGAGGACTGCGCCCAGGCACATGGTGCACGCATCGGGGATGAAACGGTCGGATCGCTTGGTGACATCGCCACTTTCAGCTTCTATCCGACCAAGAATCTCGGCGCGATGGGGGATGGCGGCGCGGTCCTAACCTCCAATCCCAGGCTGGCAGACCGCGTTCGTCAGCTTCATCAATATGGCTGGAGCTCCAAATATCATGTGGGATTGCCGGGAGGGCGCAACTCCCGCATGGATGAGGTCCAGGCCGCGATTTTGGATATCCTTCTTCCGGATTTGAACAGTCGCAATGAACAGCGCCGCGCCATCCTCGACCGATTCAAGTCTGCTGCCGGGAGCCGGCTCCGGTTCGTCGACGGAGGCAGCGGCGCCGTCGCGCACCTTGCGGTCCTACTCTGCGACGATCGGGATGCATTCCGGGTGTTCATGAAGGCCCGCGGAGTCGATACCGATGTCCACTATCCCGTACTCGATTGCGATCAGGCTGGCTGGGCTGACCTGCCCATGAAAGGGACCCAAAATCTCGCGGTCTCCAGGGCAAGTATCGGTCGTCTTTGTTCCCTTCCGTGCCACCCAGACCTGACGAGCGACGAGATCGAGCAAGTGTGCAAGGCTCTCGGTGAATGGGAGGCATTGTGACGGCGCGCTCCATCGTCTTTCCCATCTATCGAAACGAGGCGAATATCCCCGCCCTGATGCAGGCAGTTGCCGGCTTTCACGGCAGGTATAGGGGCGATATCGAGTTTGTCTTCGTTATTGATGGATCGCCAGATGCATCCGGCGCGCTGCTGGTCACGGCTTTGAAGGATACCGGCTACGAC